>NZ_JBQMTM010000010.1:0-143123 GCF_053470325.1 Colwellia sp. MEBiC06753
TAATGACATCTAGGGCTTGAGAAACGAGCATAAAAAATCCGATAAACAATGTTTATCGGATTTTTACATACTCAGAAGATCGTTCAATTGATCTGTAAATAAATGCCTAACTGATCGGTATTAGCACTTAATGCGGCATTTTAATGTTGGTTCGATAACTTTCCGTTAAGCTTTTCAGCAAGCTAAACCCTTCAAGCTAAACCATTCAAGCTATGTCATTTAAGCTTTTTTGCAATCGAGCGTTAACTTTCGCATTTGATGGTTTCTTCACCCAGATGGTAGCTATTATTAACTAACACATAAGTGCCAGAAATAATGGCTGAAGTCGGAATTAAAATCGGGCTTAAAATAATGCCGCTAATTGAATAATAAGAGTTCGACTCTTTAGCGACATCAATGACTTTCAGTACCTTTCTATCTGAAGAAAGTAGACATTGGTGTGAGTGAGCATGATCATCGATAGGAATAACCACACAGCTTGTTGTAAATAGTGCTAAGCATATAACAGCGATTATTTTCTTCATAAACCTTCCTTGCCTTGAACTTCATTTGCTTACTTAAATTGTTAATGTGTTAGTTTGCTATCCGTTAGCATTTAACTTCATTCAACGTGGCTTTGCCCATTATGTCAAATTATCCCAAGATGTAACTTTTTGTTAACAATTGTAGTTTTACCGCAAATAATCGCATATTAGCCGGATCTGACTGCCATAATTGCGCTGTATCTATTAGGCTTGCGCCATTATAAGGATAGTAAGGCCTGTTTGATGAACTTAACCCGTACCGCATTAAAGAATCCAGCCGCGATAATTGTGATCGTGGCATTGGTGATGGTATTTGGTGTACTAAGCGTTTTTAAGCTGCCGATCCAGCTAACGCCAGATATTGAGCAACCGCAAATTTCAATTTTTACCGGTTGGCGTAGTGCCGCGCCGGAAGAAATGGAGTCAGTGATTATAGAGCCGCTGGAAAATGCGGTGAAAAATACCCAAGGTGTAACTAAAGTTACCACCAATATTCAGCGTGGTTTCGGTGGCATTACTTTAACTTTTGATGTTGGCGCCGATATGCAGCGGGCGATGTTAGATGTTATTAATAATTTAAACCAAGCGCCACCCTTGCCATTAGATGCAATCGAGCCCGTGGTTTCTGCTGGTGGCGGCCAAGGCGGCCCGCAAACCGCCTCATTAATGATCAAAACTTTACCCAGTAACCCGAACAAAGATTTAGGCCAATATCAAAAGTTAATTGAAGATGTCGTACGTCCACGTTTTGCTCGTATTCCTGGGCTAGCACAAGTTAATTTAGCCAGCCATCGTCCACGCGAATTACGCATCACCTTTGATCCATTACGTGCTGCATCCCTTGGTTTGAGTATTGGCGATATCACCTCGACGGTTTCTCGCGCTAGCGATGTTTCTGGCGGTGTTGCTGATGTTGGCCGTCGCCAATATACAGTGCGCTTTGCTGGAAAATACAGTGTCGATAACCTTACCGAAATGATTGTCGGTTACAGCGGTAACCGCCCGATTTATTTAAAAGATATAGCTACCGTCGAAAATACCTTAGTCGATCGTTTTGGCTTTAGTTTAAGAAGCGGTCAGCCTGCTTATTATTTCACCTTAACCAGACAAAATGATGCGAATACCGTTGCGCTGATGGACGAGATAAATGT
Organism: Colwellia sp. MEBiC06753; assembly: GCF_053470325.1. Taxonomy (NCBI): domain Bacteria; kingdom Pseudomonadati; phylum Pseudomonadota; class Gammaproteobacteria; order Alteromonadales; family Colwelliaceae; genus Colwellia; species Colwellia sp. MEBiC06753. The sequence continues at coordinate 1,676 of NZ_JBQMTM010000010.1, forward strand.
CGCAATTAAAGAGCTTAATGCTGGTGCGATGAAAGATGCTGGCCTGACTATTGATTTAAGTTTTGATTCATCAGTGCACATTCGCAATGCCTTAAAGCTGGTTAAAAGTAATTTGGGCTTAGGTGTGCTGTTGGCGCTGATTATCTTGTGGTTATTTTTACGCGGAATAAAAAATACCCTGATTATTGCCACAACAATTCCTATTTCCCTGATGGTGTCGTTTGTGGCGCTAAGCGTATTTGATCGCAGTTTAAATGTTATCTCGTTAGCGGGCTTAGCGTTTTCAGTGGGGCTAGTACTCGATGCTGCAATTATTGTGCAGGAAAACATTGTTCGAATGAGGTCAATGGGCTTAGACAATGCTAAAGCGGTGATGCGCGGTGCGGTGCAAGTTACCGGCGCTTTATTCGCGTCAACCGCGACTTCGGTTGCGATTTTTCTGCCGATATTATTTATGAAGGGTATTGAAGGTCAGTTATTTTCTGATTTAGCACTAACGCTATCAATTGCGGTTGTCGCCTCATTAATCTCAGCCATTACTGTGCTGCCAATTGCTAGTAAATATTGGCTAAAAGATGCTAAAGAGCATGATCCATTTGATCAATATTGGCAAAACCTAACCAATTTAGTGATGCGTTTAACTAATACCAAAACTAAGCGTTACGCATGGATCAGCGTGTTGATTGGTGGCTCATTAGTGGCAACGGTAACCTTATTACCAAAAACCGATTTTATGCCGCGCGCGCCAATTGATGGCTTCTTCTATGGCTTAAATATGCCGCCAGGCGGTAATGTAGATTTTGTTGAAAATGAAATGGCAAATTTGGTTAAAAAGCGATTAGCGCCGTATTTATCCGGCGAAAAGCAGCCGAAAATCAAAAGCTATAACTTCTATTCGAATGGCTCGGCTAATACCGGCGGTTTTATTTATGCTGATGATCCAACGCGGGTTGAAGAATTAATGAATATCGTTCGCAACGAAATTTTTAGTGGCCTACCTGATACCCAAGCATTTTTATTTAGAGGCTCGATGATCAATGTTTCCGGCGGTGGTAATGGCCGAACTATTGATATTGATATTAATGGTTCTGATATTGAAGTGTTGATGGAAGTTGCGCAAGTCGGTATTGGCGCGATTAATTCGACAATGGCAAATACTACGGCATTTCCTATTCCGAGTTTAAGCCTGTCTGAGCCAGAGCTTAAACTAACCCCGAAAGATCAGCGTATTACACAGGCGGGTTTAACACGTCATGAGGTAGCCAACGCTGTTCGTGCATTTACCAGTGGCTTATTTATTAATGAATACTTTGACGGTAACGACAGAGTCAATGTGATATTGCGCGGCAATAAATGGCAAACGCCAGATGAGTTAGCTGCGCTGCCGATTTACTCGCCGTTTGCAGGTATTCAAACCATAGGCGAACTAACCGAAATTCACCGTACCGCAGGGCCAACTCAATTACGACGTGTTGATGGTAAACGTACGATCAGTATTCAAGTATCGCCACCAGCGGATATGTCGTTGGAAGAAGCATTAGCTATTTTAAACGAAAAAGTCGTGCCGGAAATGACCAAAGCCTTGCCGGGGGACTCATCAATATTGTTAAGCGGTAATGCTAATAAAATGGAGGCGGCGATTAGTGATATGGTGCAAAACTTTGTTCTAGCGTTACTGATTTTATTTCTACTGATGACAGCATTATTTAAGTCAGCCAAAGATAGTTTTATTGTGCTGTTGGTTATGCCTCTAGCGGTTGCCGGTGGCGTAATCGCATTAAATATTTTAAATCTGTTTACCTTCCAGTCTTTAGATTTGTTAACCATGATTGGCTTTATTATTTTACTCGGGCTAGTGGTTAATAACGCGATTTTACTCGTTGATCAAACTCGTCAGGCGCAAGCGGAAGGTTTAGATATTAATCGCGCAGTCGCGCAATCAATTAGAGTAAGAGCACGCCCTGTGTATATGAGTACGCTCACCAGCTTATTTGGTATGTTGCCACTGATGTTAATGCCAGGGGTTGGTAGTGAAATTTACCGCGGCCTTGCCACGGTGATTGTGGGTGGTATGACGGTTAGTGCATTGTTTACCTTAGTATTATTTCCTGCATTATTACGACTTAATGAGCAGGCAAGTTCAGTGATAAGTGGCGATGCAAGTAGCGACAATGTTAAACAGTTAAATCCACAATCTAGATTAAAAGTAAGCAATAGCTAGGAATCAATGACATGAAAATTTTACGCAATAAACACAAAACGCTTGGCTTAGCTTTTATTCTTAGCAACTTGTTAATGTCATGGTCATTACACGCGGCAACGCCACCTGCAAGTTCAGTTCAGGTTGATAAAGTCACATCTATGGTGCTGCTGGCTACTGCTGATTTAATGGGCACGATTCATTCAAAAATGCACGTGCCAGTTACCGCTGGCATTAGTGGACAGGTGAAATGGGTCGCTGAACCCGGTAGCTTTGTGCCAGTGGGTCAGCCACTGGTAAAAATGGATATGTTGCCACTTGAACTGCAACAAGCGGAACAACGCGCTCAAATCAAACGCGCGACGATTAATATGAATTATCTGGCAAATGAGGTCACGCGCATTGAAAAACTGCGTAAAACTAATGCCGCGTCACAGTTTCAGCTTGACCAAACTAAGTCGCAGTTTGAATTGGCTCAAGCTGATCTTGAAATTGCCGAGTTAAAACTTAAGCAAATACAGCAGCAAATTAGCCGCGCGACAGTGTTAGCACCTTATGAAGGCGTGGTTACAGAGCGTTTAGTGCTAGCAGGCACCGAGGTCAATCGCAGTGATGTGCTCAGTAAGTTCTTAGACACTGAACATTTAGAAGCAAGAGTATTTGTACCGATTAAATATTTAGGCTTTTTACGATTGGGTAATGAATTAACCTTAGCCAATGAGCAGCAGCAAATGATTGCGAAAATTACTGCGGTTATTCCTAGTGCCGATCCACGTTCGCAAACCTTTGAGGTGCGAATTGATTTACCTACTCATTTAAATCAACAATGGGCTGCTGGTCAGTTGGTAAAAGTAACGGTACCAGTACAACAATCGAAAGCAACGTTAACTGTCCATCGAGATGCGCTAATTTTGCGTAAAGATGGCACTTATGTGGTGAAAGTGGAAAATGATAATACGGTGAAGCGCTTTGCTGTGACTGTCGGTAAAGGAACAATTGAGCGGGTATCAATAGTTGGTGACTTGCATGATGGTGATTTAGTGGCAATTCGTGGTGCTGAACGTTTACGCGATGGTCAGCAAGTAATTGTTAATTAGCTAAAAGTCTTTTTAAGCGCATAATATCATTATGCTCACAATATCTGGCACTTCAAAAGTAAGTGCCTACTGTGCCATGCTTTTAATGGTTCGCTATTGCAATTGTTGCTTTGTTTACTCATATTTTTACTAAGCTTATGGATAAATTTAGCTTAGGTTTAAGCTTATGATCAACAGCATAAAATTATTGTGTTACATTTAAGCAATACCATTAATAAATAATAACAACAGTTAGAAACGTCTTTTGAAATTGCTCGCCTTTATTAAATATTTTATTCAGTCCGCCAGTTATGGCGTGCTTGCCGCCGTTATTCTTATTTTATTAGTGCCAGAGCTTCGCACTCAGTTAGCCTCATCAAGCTTTATTCAGGGGCAAGAAGAAGAGCAAAAGCCACTATCATATGCCAAAGCGGTCAGTCGGGCCGGGCCTGCTGTTGTTAATATTTACTCTACCGATATCAACACGGCTGCCGGCTATGCCCGTACTGCTAGAAATAATACTCGGTTAGGCTCGGGCGTGATTATGGATGCAGATGGTTATATTCTGACTAACTATCATGTGGTGGAAAATGCTGATTTAGTATCGGTATGGCTACAAAATGGCCAGCGTTATGACGCCGTACTTATTGGTTTTGACGTATATACTGACTTGGCGGTGTTAAAAGTTGATGCCACAAACTTACCAGTGATCCCACAGCGCGAAGATTTAGAATCATTTTCAGGCGATGTAGTACTAGCCATTGGTAACCCACTTAATTTAGGTCAAACCGTTACCCAAGGTATTGTTAGCGCGACCGGTCGCAATGGCCTTAGCAGCACCAACTACTTACAGTTCTTACAAATGGATGCAGCAATTAATGAAGGTAACTCGGGCGGTGCATTAATTAATACCAATGGCGAGTTAGTTGGTATTAACTCACGTAAGTTCACTCAGCGTAATCCTCAGCTTAATGTTCAAGGTATTTTCTTTGCGGTGCCATTTAAGCTAGCCAATAAAATTATGCGCAAAATTATTGAACATGGCCGTGTAGTGCGTGGTTGGTTAGGAATTACTGCGCCGCAAATTACCCCCAATACTAAAGGTTTTGTTATCAGTAGTGTCGCAACCGGTGGCCCTGCCCATGTGGCGGGTTTGCAAGCGGGTGATGTGGTTTATCAAATTAATGATATTCCAATTACCAGCATTGAGCAGGCATTGGATATTGTTGCTGAGACCTTGCCGGGGTCAACGATAAAAGTGAGTTTTTATCGGAACAAGAAAGCAATGATATTGCCTGTAGTGATTGTTGAGCATAATCAAGCAAGGACTGTTGGGTAACTATAGCCAGAGACAATTGATAGCCAGAGATAAGTGATTTTGGAGCTTGTATTGAAGGTAAATTATCTAGATGGTTTCGATAGAACCAGCGTTTTTAAGTAAACAAACTCTTCAAACCACATACATTTAAATATGATAAAAAGGTCATTGCTTGTATTATTATTTTTAATTAAAAGAGTTAAATTTCTTACTTGTAGAAAATAATGAAAATTGTTGGTTTGAAGTTATTTATAATTAGCCTTATCTTTTTTCAAGCGTTTTGCTTAGCAAAGGTAGTCAATAGTCCCCTCCATAGTAACTCCACTAAACTTGAAGTTTGTAGCCTTACTTTAGCGCCACAAACTATGCTTAATGAACATGGTAAGCCCGATGGTTTTGCAGTGAAAATATTGCAAGCTATTGCACCAACACTAGGCTGGCGGTTGAATGTTACTTATTTTCCATGGTCTAGAGTCGTTCATAAATCAAAACTTGGAGAATGTGACATAGTGCTCACTGTGTTAATGCGTTCAGATTATGCTAGCTATATGGTGTTTCCTCAAGAGCCAATTTTGCTGCAAAAAAATGTTGTAGTCGTTCGCTCTGATAGTGATATCACCTTTGACGGTAATATTGTCGACTTCGTAAAATTGCATCCTATTGCTATGTATCGAGACAAAGCGATTGATGATAATTTTTAGAAAATTCGTAATGCCAAGCAGTCAAAAATACAGCTGACTAATAAAACTGAAAATGCACTTCAAATGTTGCTTAGAAGTCGAGTAGACGCAGTGTTTGAAAATGATCTCACCACTATCATGGAAATAAAAAAGTTAAAGGCTGCCGGCAAAGTTAAAATTTTATCTTCGCCATAAAATGTTACTCCTGCTTATATAACCTTCCCGAAAAAAGGGCGTTTAGCTGATAAAAGTAATGAATTTGATCAAGCTATGATCGAATTTAAAAAAACAGATGACTTTAAAGTGCTGCAAACACAGTACCTTAGCTTAGATTTCTTGGCTGATAAGTAAGCTAAACAGCGTTTATGATTCGTTAGCATTTAGTGATGAAGCGCGTTGTATTGGTGTTATTGTTTGTTATCGTCATTCCTGCGAAAGCAGGAATCTCCGTTCATATTACCGTTAATTCAAAGCAAGTAGATTCCGCATCAACTGCGGAATGACATGAAAAAATCAGCAACTAAAAAATATTTAACTTTAAAAAGCGCCAAACAAAATAATAAAATTAAACCATCTGAAATTTTAGACGTCTAAACGTTTAGATGTTGACATAGCCAAACTTTCAAGGCACAGTTGTCTGCTCTGTTATTCGAAGTGAATACTAGGATTTGCTATGCCAATTAAAATTCCCGACCAATTACCCGCGTTATCAATTTTAGGTAATGAGAATATCTTCGTGATGTCAGAACATCGCGCGGCCAATCAAGATATTCGTCCAATGGAAATGGCTATCCTTAATTTAATGCCGAATAAAATTGAAACTGAAGTACAAATTCTGCGGATGCTGTCGAATACGCCACTGCAAATTAATATTGATTTGGTGCGCATTAACGCCAACCCTTCGAAAAATACGCCAACCTCCCATTTAGAGTCGTTTTATCGCCTGTTCGATGATATTAAACATAAGCAATACGATGGCTTAATAATTACTGGTGCGCCGCTTGGCCTGATGGAATATGAAGATGTCATATACTGGGATAAAATTCAGCAAGTATTTGATTGGGCTCAGCAAAATGTCGTATCTACCATGTATTTATGTTGGGCGGCACATGCTGCACTGTATCATCATTACGGCATTGACAAGCAACTACGTAAGAAAAAGCTTTCAGGGGTCTATTTGCATCATTTAACGTTGGAACATGAAAAATTGACTCGTGGCTTTGATGATGAATTTTGGGTACCACATTCGCGCTACGGTGAAGTTACCGTTGAAGATTATCAATCAGTACCAGGTTTAAATGTGCTAGCGCAATCAGATGAGGCGGGTGTGTATTTAGTGGCAAGTGCCGATAAACGTCAGGTCTATGTCACGGGTCACCCAGAGTATGATCCGCAAACCTTAGATGAAGAATATCAACGCGATTTAGCGGCTGACTTGTCTTCAGAGTTAGCGCCAGAGATTCCAGTGAATTATTATCGCGATAATAACCCAGAAAATCCGCCAATTAGTAAATGGCGCAGTCATGGTAGCTTGTTGTTTAACAACTGGATCAACTATTATGTTTACCAAATTACCCCGTACAAACTAGATGCTGAGCATATCAAGACATCTATCACAGGAGACTAACGTGCAGCAGTCAGCATCGTTTAATTTAATTACCCAAGCCCTTAACGAGCGCATCTTAATTTTAGATGGCGCCATGGGCACTATGATCCAAGCGTATAAATTTGAAGAGCAGGATTATCGCGGCGAGCGCTTTGCCGATTGGCACTGTGATGTAAAGGGCAATAATGATTTATTAGTACTTACTCAACCTGAGGTCATTAAAACGATTCATCGCCAATATTTGGCAGCGGGCGCGGACATTTTAGAAACCAACACCTTTAACGCCACTACTATCGCGATGGCTGACTATGATATGCAAGCGCAAAGCGCTGAAATTAACAAAGTTGCTGGGCAATTAGCCCGTGAAGTAGCGGATGAATTTACTGCACAAAACCCCGATAAGCCACGCTTTGTTGCTGGTGTGCTTGGACCAACAAACCGCACATGTTCGATTTCTCCTGATGTTAACGATCCTGCATTTCGTAATGTCACTTTTGATGAATTAAAAGATGCCTATATTGAGTCAACCAAAGCGTTAATTGAAGGTGGCGCTGATATCATCTTAATTGAAACCATTTTCGATACGCTAAATGCTAAAGCGGCCATTTTTGCGGTAGAAACAGTGTTTGATGAGCTGCAACTGCGCTTGCCGGTAATGATTTCTGGCACCATCACTGATGCTTCTGGGCGAACATTATCAGGTCAAACAACTGAAGCGTTTTATAACTCTTTGCGCCACGCAAAACCGATTTCTTTTGGTCTTAACTGTGCGTTAGGACCAGTTGAACTTCGCCAATATGTTGAAGAGTTAAGTCGCATTTCTGACGTTGCGGTTTCAGCACACCCTAATGCCGGTCTACCTAACGCCTTTGGTGAATATGACTTTACCGTTGATGACATGAACGACCATGTTAAAGAGTGGGCACAGTCGGGCTTTTTAAATATTATTGGCGGCTGTTGTGGTACGACACCTGAACATATTAAAGGTATGGCGGACACAGTCGCCAATATTAAGCCGCGTGAAATAGTTAAGCGTGATATCGCTTGTCGATTATCGGGTTTAGAGCCATTAACCATTAACAAAGAAACGCTGTTTGTTAACGTCGGTGAGCGTACTAATGTCACAGGTTCGGCGATTTTTAAACGCCTAATTACCGAAGAAAACTACGACCAAGCAATCGCTGTTGCATTGCAGCAAGTAGAAAACGGCGCGCAAATTATTGATATCAACATGGATGAAGGCATGTTGGACTCAAAAGCGGCGATGATCCGCTTTTTGAACCTAATTGCTGGCGAGCCTGATATCGCCAAAGTGCCAATTATGCTCGACTCATCCAAGTGGGATATTTTAGAAGCTGGCTTAAAGTGCATTCAAGGTAAAGGCGTTGTTAACTCGATAAGCTTAAAAGAAGGCGAAGAGATTTTCCGCCATCAAGCGCAACTACTGAAACGCTATGGCGCGGCTGTGATTGTCATGGCGTTTGATGAAGTAGGGCAAGCCGATACTCGCACTCGTAAATTTGAAATTTGTCAGCGTGCCTATCGCATTCTTGTTGATGAAGTTGGTTTTCCACCGGAAGATATTATTTTTGACCCGAATATTTTCGCCGTCGCTACCGGTATTGATGAGCACAATAACTACGCGGTCGATTTTATTGATGCGGTAAAAGACATTAAAGATAACTTACCTTATGCCATGATTTCTGGCGGTGTATCGAATGTGTCGTTTTCGTTCCGTGGTAATAATCCAGTGCGTGAAGCGATCCATGCGGTGTTTTTATATCATGCCATTAAAAATGGCATGGATATGGGTATAGTTAATGCTGGTCAGTTGGCGATTTATTCTGATATTCCAGAAAAACTGCGCCTAGCGGTGGAAGATGTTATTCAAAACTCTGATGACGGTGCTACTGAGCGTTTATTAGAAGTTGCCGAGGAATATCGTGGTCAAGCCGGTGGCGGGCAATCAAAAGCCGATTTAGCTTGGCGTGAATGGCCGGTGAATAAGCGCCTAGCACATTCGCTGGTCAAAGGTATTAATGAATTTATTGTTGAAGATACTGAAGAGGCTCGCCAAAACGCGACGCGTCCGCTTGATGTTATCGAAGGACCGCTAATGGACGGCATGAACGTGGTCGGCGATTTATTCGGTGCTGGCGAAATGTTCTTACCGCAAGTAGTAAAATCTGCGCGGGTAATGAAGCAAGCGGTGGCTTACTTACAACCTTACATTGAAGCCGAAAAAACTGAAGCGCGCACTAATGGTAAAGTGCTGTTAGCAACCGTGAAAGGCGATGTTCACGATATAGGTAAAAACATTGTCGGTGTGGTGCTGCAATGTAATAACTACGAGATTATCGACCTAGGCGTAATGGTGCCATGTGAAGAAATTTTACGGGTTGCCAAAGAGCAAAATTGCGACATTATCGGGCTTTCAGGTCTTATCACACCATCGCTTGATGAGATGGTACATGTTGCCAAAGAAATGAAGCGTTTAGACTTTAATTTGCCGTTATTAATTGGCGGGGCAACTACGTCAAAAGCCCATACGGCTGTAAAAATAGAGCCGCAATATGATCATCCTGTGGTTTATGTACCGAATGCTTCGCGCTCGGTGTCGGTAGTAAGCGCCTTGTTATCTGACGAGCAACGTCCTGATTTTATTACGCGACAAAATGCTGAATATGAAAAAGTGCGTGAGCGCCATTATAAAAAAGGCCCACGTTCAAGTTTAGTGTCAATTGAAGATGCTCGTGCAAATGCAACGCCGTTAAGTTTTGAACATTACTCACCGGTTAAACCGAAGAAATTAGGCGTAACAGTGTTAAAAGACTTAGATCTAAATGTGGTGCGAAATTATATCGATTGGACGCCATTTTTCATGACTTGGCAGTTATCAGGTAAGTATCCGAAAATTTTAGATCATGAGTTAATCGGCGAAGAAGCCACTAAGTTGTTTAACGATGCTAATGCCATGCTAGATGACGTTATTAATAATAAAAAACTTAGTGCCAGTGCGGTCATCGGTTTATTCCCAGCGTATCGCGAAAATGATGATATTCAACTATTTGCCGATGATGATAAATCACAGCATTTAATGCGTATTCACCAATTACGCCAGCAAACTAAAAAGCCAGAAGGCCAATATAACCGCTGTTTAGCGGATTATGTGGCGACTAAAGATGCAGGCGTTAATGATTATGTGGGTGCCTTTGCGGTATCGGCAGGGTTTGGCGCCGATGAACTAGTTAAAGCCTATGACGCCGAGCACGATACCTACAACAGTATTTTGTTAAAAGCCGTGGCCGATCGCCTAGCTGAAGCCAGCGCCGAATATTTACATGAACAAGTGCGTAAAGAATATTGGGGTTATGCACCGGATGAAGCGTTTGATAATGAGGCGCTGATTCGCGAAAGCTATCAAGGTATTCGTCCGGCACCGGGTTATCCGGCTTGTCCTGAACATACTGAAAAAGGCTTACTTTGGGAGCTACTCGATGTTGAAAACAACATTGGTATGGAGCTTACGTCCAGTTATGCGATGTGGCCGGGCGCTGCGGTTAGCGGTTGGTATTTCGCTCACCCTGATAGTAAGTATTTTGCGGTAGCGAAACTGAAAAAAGATCAGGTGCTGGATTATGCGGCGCGTAAAGGCATGACTATAGAACAAGCCGAGCGTTGGTTGGCTGCTAACTTAGACTACGAACCTGATTAATCGGTTTTTCCTTTGTTATTTGATGAATTCTCGGCGTTAGAAATTCTCACATAGGTTACTATGCTGCGAATTTCTGCCTTGAGCTTTCACCAAATAACTGCGAAAAATCTCGATTAATATTAGATCACGAGCGGGGCAAATAATTGTAATTTGTGTGCATTCTCACAGTATCTTTAATCACCGCTGCCCCGTCATCCCGTTGAATAACGGGATCTCTACACATCATCTTTTATGATTTTATACTTAATATTCGTTCGATTTATTCATCGAGATTCCGGCTTGTGCCGGAATGACGTTGGTAAATATATCGATCTACTGAGATAAAAAGCATCAATCGTTATGTGATGCATGCTTGTGCCGAAATAATGTTGATAAATATTTCGATTAGCTGAACTAAAAGCATTAATAGTTAAACGATGCGCTTTTTCAAGATTAGACCTACGCTCCCAAGCGCGTCATCCCGTTGAACAACGGGATCTTTTCGCGTCTTCTTTTATACTTAATATCCGCTTGATTTATTCATGGCGATTTCGGCTTGCGCCGAAATGACGTTGATAAATATATCGATCTGTTGTGATACTGAAATTTGCTTCGATAACCATGCATTTCTTGCTACTCTACGCGCTATGGCTAAACCTCGTAAAAAACTTCCTGATAAATCCGTTGATATCTTTTGTGCTAAGTGCAATCAGCAGCTATTCCAATACCGCAAAGGTGGGAAAGGGGCATTGGTAAAGTGCTTTAAAGAACGCATCACTAAAGACTTTACTGAAAGCGATTGTATCTGCCCAAATTGTCAACAGGAATTTGCTCGCGAAACGTTAATTCGCGGCGCACCAGCCTACAAAATAATTGGCGGCAAAGTATGGTTTAAATAGTTTGTCACTAAGTCATTAAATCAAATAAAAAAGGAGCTTAATGGCGGGCTATTGAGTGAACTTGGAGCCGTTTTGTTGAAATAACAAAGCGGATTTTTGTTTTCAGTACGAATTTTCTTTATTTTTCAGTGATAAGTGAGCCTCAAGAAAGTGTTCGAACAACTCAAAAGTGTACGATTAGTTAAATATTTCAGTTGGTTACTGAGGTGTTTTAAATAGTGTGGGAATCTTTTACTTTGATTTTCTTGCTTTTATACTTCCAAAAACGAAAAAACACTGATCATCCTAATCAGTGTTTTAATAATCCTGTTCTGTAAATTACGATTGCTTTTTATATTTACGAGAAGCTAATCCCATTAAACTCAAAGCAAAAAGAGCAATTGTAGATGGTTCAGGAACATCTTGAGGATCGACATCTCTAACAATCATTATTGACCAAGGACTAGTTAGAGAACTTGAGTATGCAGTACTAGTAGAATAACTACCGATTGAATAAATATCAATTATACCACCCTCAGGTCCCGACCAAGGCTGACTGTTAAACCTAATATAGCCTGTATCATTTTGTGACCCACCATTATCGAAAAACGAGTGAATCCAAGGATTACCACTAGTATCGCTCCAATTATCCGAGATAGTGTGTTCAGTGTATGAATTCAGTAAATTTATAGCAGCCACATTAGCATTAGAGGCACCAAAATTATTTGAAAAGCCATTTGCATTATAAGTAATGTTATCAGCACCAGCAGTAGAGAATAGTAGTTCTAAGTCACTTTGTGTCGCTAATCTAAATCCTTGTCCTGCAAACACACTATTTTGAAAGAAGTTATCTACAGAGTAACCTTTTGTGTAAGACCAATCGCCCCACTGCATATTATTCACATGATCATGTATCAACAGCCCATCACCACTTGACAACAAATCTTCCTCTGAAAAAATCAAATCGGCATTAGCAAAACCACTGACAGCCAAAGCAAAGCTTGCCACTAAGCCTTTTAAAAATTTATTTTTCATTTGAGTTTTCCTTTTAATCCCTTTCCATCGAGGTTGGAAGGTATTTAATAAAGCTAAAAATAAATACTAATTAGCTATTACGCAAGCACTATGCCAGTTAGGTAAGCTGCAAAAAAAACAGTAAGTTAGTGAGTGGCGGTGATTTAAGTTTTGCACAATTGCAAAATAACCTGACACTAAAATCGGTTACTCAATGCAGGCTAGGTCGATGATTCAATGGATACCTTTATGGGGTTCTAAACCAGTTGTTTCCGTATCTAAGAAGACATATTTCGTCATAATTACCACTCCTATAGCCAATATTATAGGAGATTTTGGCGAGTTTTAAATAACTCATTGAAAAAACACACTAATCGTACATTATTTCAGTTCATTAAGCGGTAAGCTCTAACTTGCACTGAAAATTTATTCATTATTTTTCAACTGCATAAAATAAAAAAGAGCTGCTGTATAAAAATAGTAGCTCCAAGTTGACTCAATAGCCCGGCTTAATGGCTCCTTTTTTATTTAGTATCAGGTGGTCAATTATACTTTGAATTGGGCAATAGTTCGGTCTAACTCTTGGGTAATAGTCCGCTGATTGTTACTGAGTGTTGCCATTTCATGGGTTTGCGCAACAGTGGTGTTAGCTAACTCATTAACGGCAATGGTTTGCTGTGTTATTTCGTCAGACGCTGATGCTTGCTCTCGGGTAGTTGAAGCAGTTTCGTTTGATTGCTCAGTAATTAATGAAATAGCTTGATTGATGTGAATAAGCTTATCATTGACTTGATGGATCAAGCTGACACCTTCATCTGTTTTTCCTTTACCAACATGCATAGCTTTTACTGCATCAGTGGCTGAAGCATGAAGCTGAGCAATGATATTTTCGATATCACCGGTCGATTCCTGCGTGCGGCTTGCTAATGATCTGACCTCATCTGCTACTACAGCAAAACCACGACCTTGCTCGCCGGCGCGAGCAGCTTCAATAGCAGCATTTAACGCTAGCAAATTAGTTTGTTCTGCAATGTTTTTAATCACCTCAAGTACCGAAGTAATTGATTGAGAGTTTGTGTGTAAATCTTCAACGACAGTCGCTGCATTGGCAACCTCTTCAGACAACTCAGTCATTATGTCGGTAGCGTGATTGACTAACTCTTGGCCTTCGGCAGATTCATTGCTCGCTTGCTTTGCATAATCTAAGGCGGTTTGGGCGTTGTCTGATATGCCATGAATGGTTTGAGTCATTTCATTGGCAGTAGTCGCAATTTGTTCGATATAGCCTTTTTGTTGATCAACATTGCCAGTAAATGAGCTGATCAGGTTATTTACGCTATTAGCACCGGTCAATACTTGATTAGTTGTGGTATTGCATTGCGTGATCATGGTTTGAATATTGGTGACAAATTGGTTGAATGAGTTACTTAGTTGTCCGAGTTCATCGTCACGATCTAAATGAATACGTTGCGTTAAGTCACCTTCGCCAGTTGCAATGTCGTCCATTGCCTTGACTATTTTCTTAAGAGGATTAGTCAGTAGCTTTTTGATGGCATAAACCGTAACGCCTGAGGTTAATAACACAATGAATATAACCAAGAAGATTGAAGAAATGATGGTGTTATTTACCGGATCATCAATGACATGTTGCGGCACCATAAAACCAATGCGCCAATCCAATGCCATGGTTTCATCTTCAATTGGACTAACTAGTGCTAAATAATCTTGCCCTTGCCAAGTAACATGGGTAATGATTTCTTGCAGGCCAGTAGTTGCATTCATTAATTGGTTAAAACCTGCAGCATCCTGATACTGACGGTCAACCTCATTGAGCTTAGGCAACTGGCTCATATCAATTTTGCCTTGCTGATCAGGGAATGAAATAATTTGGCCATCGCTAGTGTACAAAAAGCCAAAACCTAACCCTTGAAATTTCATGGTATCAATTAGTCGACTACGTATTTCTGAGGCGAGAATGTCGATACCTAATACACCAAGCAGTTGCTTGTTGTCATAAACTGTTGATTTAATAGAGGTCACAATCGACTTATCATTAGCATCAATTTCTGGCTTAGTAATAAACAACCGATCTTTTTTTAATGCCTCGCCCCACCATGGGCGTTTGCTGGTGTAGTAGTTATCATCATTGTAACGACCATTAATATCGAAGTATTCATGCGTGGCGGCAGGGGCATAAAATACCGATTTGATCATGGGGTCATTGGCCGACTCATGCTTAAAATGTTGCACTAATTTTTGGTAGTCGGCATCGTGATCTATAGCTGAACCTCGCTCAGTATATTGTGAAAACCAGCCGTTGATAAATGGGTTGCCACGCAACGAAGTTACAACTCGTGAGCGTTCGCGGAAAAATTCATGAATTCCGTTGCCTGCGGTTTGTGTCGAAATTCTAATTTCTTGAATTACAGACTGTTCCATTTGGCTGGCGCGTTCATGGGTAATGTAACCAGCTACAAGTATTGCTATTAGTGAAATAATGCCAGCAACAGCTAGCAGTACCTTTCGAATTACAGAGGGGTGGTTTGTCATATGGCACCTAATTGATAACGACTTTTTTGTTATTTGTTTTCTATCAAGCTCCCATTAGTTATCGTCAAACAGCTCAGGTTAGTAATGAATGAATTTTCGAACAAATGTCGATAAAAAGCAGCATCATTCAAAAAAATAACAAGAATGTCGGCGATTGGTCGCGAACAATAAGCTATCGAAATCCCAAAGCATTGTCACTAGAAAAACGCTATAAGTGAAAAAGATTTATCTATTAGCCGAGATTGAGCTTTTCTTGGTTAACTCGTATGATCGCGTTTTTAGCAAAGTGACAGCACTATGTTTACTATAAAATCGTTTACCATTAAATCACCAAAGCAATATACACGCACGCCATGGAAAAACGGTAAAGGTGAAACCATTGAGCTGGCAATCAGTCAAGGTGGTAGCCTTGAAAATTTTGATTGGCGTTTAAGTATTGCTACTGTTTCAGAAGATGGTGTGTTCTCAGACTTTTCTGGGCTGCGTCGTGACTTATTTTTATTAAGTGGTGATGGCATCGTTTTAAATCATAAAACCGCTGATAATCATGAGTTTTCACAAAAACTGGACAATGCCTTAGATGTGGCAACTTTTGATGGTGCTAGTACCACTTATGGTCAACTTATCGGCGGCACTATTACTGATTTTAATTTAATGACGCGTCAAGGTAGCTTCGTGGTAATTACCACCAGTATTACTGCTAAGCAAACTGTGGTGTTACCAGAATCAGGTTTGTGTTTTATTTATCCAACAACAGCTGATGCTTCTTTAGTTGCTATCGATAATGCAGATGATGTTACTGAATTAAAGGCGGGATATTTATTGATTGCTGAGCATGGCCTTGCTGGTTGGCAGCTAAATGCTGATAACGCGATAGTGATTCAGCTAATTGCCACAAAAGATTAGGGCGTGTTGCTCTTTGCTGTTTAATTTTTGTTCGAGATAAAAGCGTTTTAATCGCGGCGTCAGGTGTGACGCCTAGTCATCTAAGCAAACCACCTCACAACCTTTCCCTTTAATAAAAAGAGTAAAACGCTTTTAGCCGAACCTTTCAGGCAGCGTTTGTTGTCATTTCTACTGTGTTAGCACTTTATCATGGGGAATAACCACACTTCAAAAGTGCTGCCGTGTATAAACTTCCAACAAACTGCTGCAAAAACAAACTTGAAAGATCAACACGCCCTAATAGTAAAGTTGAAGTTTTAGTTAGCGTTAAAAGAGGCAACCTTATTTAGGACAGGTCAAGTCGAAATAAAAAAGCCCAGCCGATATCAGCTGGGCTTTTTTATTCGTTGAATAGCGCTATTCAACGTTAGTTAGCATTATTTAAAGTGACGATTAAAGAACTCGGTAATCGCAGTATTTAAATGTACTTGCACTTTCTTGCCACGCATACTGTGCTTGCTGCCAGGGTAGGTCATTAGCTCAAATTGCTTATTTTGATCTTGCATGGCTTTAATTAGCTTGGTGGTGTTGGTGAATAGTACATTGTCATCAGCCATTCCGTGATAGACCATCAAGGATCCTGATAAACCTTCTATGTACGGGAAAACACTACTTTTTTCATAGCCGTCGGCATTTGCTTTGGGATGATTTAAATAACGCTCAGTGTAATGAGTATCATATAACATCCAGTCAGTTACCGGAGCGCCTGAAACCCCTGCTTTAAAGTAATCACCTGCTTTAAACATTGCCATTAATGCCATATAGCCGCCGTAAGAGTGGCCATAAATACCAATGCGTTCTGGATCAACATACGGTAGCGTACGTAAATATTTAACCCCTGATATCTGATCAGCAATTTCAACATTGCCAAGTTCTTGATAAATAGGGAACTCAAAACCCGTACCGCGATAGTTAGAACCACGGTTGTCTAATTGGAAAACAATATAGCCTTGTTGTACTAAATATTGAGTTAAATACTCTTTCGAATTCCACTGATTAGTCACGCGCTGGGCATGAGGGCCGCCATAAACTCGAACAATGACGGGATATTGTTTACTTGGCGCCATATTTTGCGGCTTATATAACTTGTAATATAGCGTTGCTTGCTCATCATCCGAGCGGAACGATCCAAATTCAGGCGTTACCCAGTCAGTTAGATATGGCGTTAACGGGTGATTTTCATCTAACTTGTTTTCTGAAAGCCAAGTTACATGCTCGCCGTTAATAGTATGTAGGCTTACTTGTTTAGGTTGGCTAATACTTGAATAATCATCAATATAGGTTTGACCGTCACTGGCAATAACAACATCGTGATAACCGCTACGTTTGGTTACGCGAACCACGTGCTCTGGTGATTTACCCGTCAACGGCACCTTGTATAAGTGGCGCTCTAATGGCGTATCGGCTCGGCCAGTAAAATATACCCAGCCATTGGTTTCATCAACGCTTTTTAAGCTATCAACAACCCATTGGCCTTTGGTTAATTGGCTGATTAGTTCACCATTATTTTTATAATGATATAAATGTTTAAAGCCATCGCGCTCAGATGCCCAAATAAATGTACCATCATTTAAGAATTTAAGATCGTG
Organism: Colwellia sp. MEBiC06753; assembly: GCF_053470325.1. Classification (NCBI taxonomy): domain Bacteria; kingdom Pseudomonadati; phylum Pseudomonadota; class Gammaproteobacteria; order Alteromonadales; family Colwelliaceae; genus Colwellia; species Colwellia sp. MEBiC06753. Next base: position 19,226 of record NZ_JBQMTM010000010.1, read on the forward strand.
ATGCAGGTTTACCCAGTGATCTGACGTTTCGGTTAGTAAGGTTTTTTCGCGACGTGACTTAACATTGTAACTATTGAGTTTTAGCGTTTGTTGATCACGGCTTTGCCATTGATAGGTTAGCTGTTCGCTGTCTGGCATCCATTGCACGCGCGGTAGGTAAATGTCTTGTTCATCACCGGTATCAACAAAACGAATACGCTTGGATTTAATATCAACAGTAGCCAGTTGAATTAATACATTGTTGGTGCCAGTGGCGGGATAACGTTGTTCAATTAGCTTTATTTCTTCCGCGTAAATTTCATTGCGGATGGCAACTTGTACTGGCGATTCGTCAACACGTAAAAACGCGATGCGCTTTTCATTTGGAGACCACCAATAACCGGTCATGCGATCCATTTCTTCTTGGGCGACAAATTCAGACATACCATTTTTGATGACACCGCCACCGTCAGTGGTTAATTGGGTTTCTTCGCTAGACTCAATCGCAATCATGTATAGATTTTGGTTGCGGATAAATGAAACAAAATTTCCTTTGGGTGAAAATTTTACATCGGTTTCAAACGCTGGGGTGTTGGTTAAACGCTTCGCTTGTTTTTTTTCTAGGTGGTAGTAATAGATATCACCATTTACCGGAAATAATAATGCTTTGCCGTCATCAGAAAACGTGTACTCCATAATACCCGAGCCATATACACGTTGGCGTTCTCGACGGGCTTTTTCTTCATCCGATAAGTTTTCTGTGCCAGAAAAAATGCTATCAGCATCAACTAACAAACGGTTTTCTTTGCTTGCCAGATTATATTCCCATACATCATAGCGATTTAAATCATCAGTTTTACCTTGCAGGTAAGTAATTCGCTGGCCGTCAGGGGAAAAGGTTAAAGATTTGGGTGTTTGACCACTTAATGATGGCGCACTGTTGATTCGATCAATAGTTAATGTTTCGGCAGAGTTGCTAGTTGATGCCAGCACGCCAGTTAACACTATAGCTGCGCTAAATAAAATCGACTTCATAAAATACCTGTTTACAACATATTAGCTAGATTTGAGTGCATTATTCGATTGTTTGCCCGTTAGACAAGCGAATAACACTGTGGTTTGGCTCAAATAAATTGCTGGGCATCTTAACAAAAATAACCCAGCAAGGTTAGTGCTAAATAGTAAACAGGCTTTTCAGAAAGGAAAAACTAAGTGGTTATATTTACTTAGATTGCATCGAGTGCCTGACTAAGTTTTTTCACCCCGATAACTTCCATGCCCGCAATCGGCGTTTTGGGGACATTGTTGTAGGGCACAATCGCGCGTTTAAAGCCATGTTTTGCCGCTTCATTAATTCGCTCTTGGCCACTGGGTACTGGCCGTATTTCGCCAGATAATCCTACTTCGCCAAACACCACTAAATCTTGTGGTAGTGCTCGATCTCGAAAACTCGATACCAGCGCTAACAATAGGGCTAAGTCAATACTGGTTTCGGCAACTTTTACCCCACCAACTACGTTAACAAATACATCTTGGTCACTCATTTGTAACCCGCCGTGACGGTGTAAAATTGCCAATAACATTGCTAAGCGGTTTTGCTCGGCACCAACAGCAACACGGCGCGGATTACCAAGCGCTGAATGATCAACCAAGGCTTGTATTTCAACGAGTAGTGGCCGAGTACCTTCCCAAAGTACCATGACAATGCTGCCAGGCGTTTGTTCTTCACCACGGCTTAGAAAAATTGCCGACGGGTTTTTCACTTCTTTTAATCCAGTACCTGTCATGCCAAATACGCCCAATTCATTCACCGCACCAAAACGGTTTTTATTACCGCGCAGCGTGCGATAGCGTGAATCGGTTGAACCTTCGAGCATAATGGAACAGTCAATACAGTGCTCTAATACTTTCGGGCCAGCTAAGCTGCCATCTTTGGTAACATGACCCACGAGAATCATGGCGATATGGTGCTGTTTGGCAAATCGGGTTAGGTAGGCGGCACTTTCTCGTACCTGCGAGACACTACCTGGTGCCGATTGAATATCACTCATGTGCATAACCTGAATCGAGTCAACTACCATAATTTTGGGTTTTTCCTGCTCAGCAATATGGCAAATAGTTTCAACACTGGTTTCAGATAATAGTTTTAACTTGTCTGTGGGCTGATTTAAGCGTTTGGCGCGCATTGCCACTTGCTGTAGCGACTCTTCACCCGTGATATAAAGTGCGGGCATATCCTTGGCGAGTTGACACATGGTTTGCAGTAATAGCGTACTTTTGCCTGCGCCTGGTTCACCACCAATTAAAATGGCACTACCGGGCACAATGCCGCCACCTAATACTCGGTCAAACTCAGTAAAGCCAGAAGTAAAACGGGGAAGATCAGTTAAATCAATACTTTCTAAGGTTTGAACTTGGGCGCTAATACTGCCAGCAAAGCCGCTGAAATTGCCGCCACGTCCAGCCTGAGGTTTAGCTTGGCGAAATTCTGATATTGTGTTCCATGCTTTACATTCTGTGCATTGGCCTAGCCAGCGAGTGAAGTCAGCACCACACTCGGTACAAACATAAGAAGTTTTGCTTTTAGCCATGACTTTCCTTCTAGGGCATAAATATTGCTTGCGTTGCAACGAGTTACTAAACAATATGATAGTGTTGATTTTGTGTTAAAAAATTGACGCAAGTTAACCATTTATATATAAATTTTTGAAACTAAATATGGTGATTTTATCCAGCGTAAGATATGGTCAACCATTAGTTTTTCTCTTTGCCATTGTAATAAAAATAGAGCATAAATGACCAAAGATTTTTCTCAATATACTGACATCATTGAGCGCTTTAAAGGGCAAGTGCATCAAAAAGAATTTGAAGCTAACTTTTTGCATGCCACTCAACATTTAGCGAAAACAGATCGCTTTTTATTGAAAATGGAGCTCAAGCGACTATCAACACCGTGTACGCGCTTAATTGATTTGCGTGGTCTAGTTGATGGTGAGTGCCGTGCGTTTGAAGCAGATGAGCGAACTCATTATCTTGATGACGTCGCAATTAAAGTATATCAAGATCAAACAGCCGCTTATGGCGGTTACACCTTTGGCGTTTATGAAGCAGTTAACAATACTGAAAATAACTTTAGGGTCATTTATCAGCGAGAAAAAGCGGGCGAAATAGCACCAAAGATCGAAGCAAAAAATAAGCCTAAAGTGTTGGAAAAATTACAATATCCAGCAAAGTTTTATCAATTTGGCTGTTACTTTAATCGCGCTGAAGAGCGAATGAATTTTGCAATTCCAGTTCATATTACGTTAAGTAATGGCATTGCTATTGAGGCCACTAGTTCTGATATTAGTGTGTCTGGCTGTAAATTTCGCTTTGCTGAACCACAAAATATTGCTGTTGGTGATGTGATTGAAATCGAGTTTACTGGCCTGACACAAGAGTTTCATTTTGGCCATCAAACACGCTTTGAATATACCGTTTGTAACCTTGCTACTGAAGGCAATACTCAGTTCGTTGGTATTAGCCGTATTTATGACAAACCTCAAGATGGCTTTAAGCAATTCCTTGTCGGCTTTATTCAGGGCAATAAACGACGTTATAAAATTAATCTAGATAATACTATTGCGGCGATACAAGCACGAAGTTTAGAGCAATTTGTCCTACCTAAATCGTCAGAACTGCCTATTTTTATTGAAGCAAGAAATGGTGAATATTGGCCGCGCTTTGCGCTTACCGAAAATAATAATCAGGCGTTTTGCCATTATTGGCAAGATGAAAGCAAGCAAAGTACTTTGCATTGTTTAGTCAGTCATGCGCGCGTTGAGCGCTTGTTAAGAGCAAGTAAACTCGGGCGTTCATTGACTGTATATAGCTTTGTTCATCAAAGCCAAGGTAAGTCATATTTCTATACTGCCGATGAAAAGCAGCTAGAACAAGATCGGTCGTTTATGAAACAATTTATTGGCTTTGCTGCAGCTAAGTCATCATTTATGGTGACACAACTTTCATTGCTGCATGTCGATCAAAGCAAGGCTTATTCACCTTTAACCGTGGCAAACTCATTGCCGAAAAAAGATGAATACCTAAATATACCGCCGCCGCCAGAAGTGGTTGCGAGTGTTGCCGGTTTACCGTTTATTGTTGTCGCAACGAATATCACTAACAAAGCAGTTGTTGAGGACTATGGCCAATTAACATTTGATAATATTGATATGACCAAGGTTAAATCGTTCGGCCATAAACGATTAACTACACCTAACATTGTCGACGAGATAGGCATTAATTATCGAAACCAACGCACTGAGCCAAGGTTTGTTTATAAAACGCCTGTTGAAGTTGAGGCGGAAGGGGTTAAATGGACAGGTCACTCTTTAGACTTTTCTATTTCTGGTCTGAAAATTAATTTGGATAAACCGGCAGTATTAAGCAAAGGTGAGATCATCAATATCACCTTCCCTAATCTGCAAAAAATTACCTCTAGCTTTAAGTTGGCTTCATTGCCGTATGAAGTCATGAGGATTAATAAAAGCAAAAAAACGTTAAATTTACGGGTTCACGTTGAAAAGCACCAACATATTGGTCGGGCATTTTTTAAGGTATTGATTGAAAAGAATAAAGAAAAGCTTACCAAAGATGAATATGCCGATATGAACCCAGGCTTATCAAAAGCTTTGCGCTCTATTTATACCAGTGCAATGCGAACGCTGGCGTTATTTGTTCAAGCCAGTGGCAGTCGCTATAAAATTGAAGAGGTTGGCAGTGGCTCAAAAGAACTTCCGATATTAAGCCAAATGCAGGCGTTAAGTGATAGGCCAAATCACTTGAATTTATATCCACTGTTACATAATCAGCAAGCAACAAGCTTGATGAGTAGTACGCTAAAAAAATTAAAGGCTGATCAGACACCAATAACTGACACATTATTCATTTCAATTAAACAGGGATCAGCTTTGATTGATCAGGCAGTTACTACCAAACTAGCCAGTGAATTAGGTTCGCTTAAATTGCGAAAAATGTTTATTAATAATGCACTGAAGAATGGCAGCTTTTACTGTTTTTCTGTCAAAGTCTCTCGTACAGATGAGCCAGATATGGTGCATTTAAATCCAGAGTTAAGCTATATCAGTTCGTATGTTATTCACCGTGGTAAGCAAATAGAACAAGATATCTGGAGTGTTGCTGGTGTTATTCAGTGTCTTGATATCACGCAAGAAGCAATATTACGTCACCAGTTATTGTCATAACGGCTATTTCAATCAAAAGCGGAAATAACCGTTATAGCTTTTATAGATAGGTCGACGAAAAATCTTACGATTATTTTAGCCAGTGTAACAGGCAATCTAGGCCTGAATGGCTAATACTGCTGTCTGCTTTTGCCAGTACTAATGGCTTAGCTTTATAGGCTACCCCTAAATGCGCTGCTGCCATCATTACGAGATCGTTGGCGCCATCACCCATCGCCACTGTCTGCGTGTCATTGATGACATATTGATGCTTGAGTTGCGTTAGCACCTCAGCTTTGACTGTTGCATCGACTACTTTCCCCAACACTTTTCCTGTTAATTGGCCATCGATAATTTCTAGCTCGTTGGCAAATGCGGCATCGAGTGACAGCAATTCTTTTAAATGATCAGCAAAATAAGTAAAACCACCTGAAGCAATAGCGACTTTCCATTGGTGCTGGTGTAAGGTTTTTACTAAGTTGATTAAGCCAGGCATTAACGGAATATCGCTAGCAATAGTGGCTAATATTGATTCTGGAGCGTAGGCAAGTTTTGCTACTCGCTGGTGTAGACTTTGGGTAAAATCGAGTTTGCCTTGCATCGCCAGCTCAGTAACTTCTGCTACTTGCTCACCAACGCCGGCTAACGCGGCAATTTCGTCAATACATTCAATTTCAATGGTGGTGGAGTCCATATCCATCACCAATAACCCTGGCTGGTTTAGCTGTGGTGCTTGTTTAAGTAATGCAGCTTCAATGCTGTGCTCTAAGCTGAAGCTGACTAATTGTTCGCGTGAAAAAGTAAGATCATCACAGCTTACGTCGAAACGGATACTTTGCAATTGGTTACGATCAACAATCGAGTTTATGCTTTGTAAATTAATTTTGCAGCGTGTTACTAACTCAGCAAACTGTGCTGTGGTTATCGAGCTAAAAACTACCAACTCTAGTAAACTTGGTTTTTCCGTTGTTACTGGTGATGTTTCAATGGGGGAAACTGTTAATGTCTCTGGTGAAATACTAATAGCTGCCGGTAGCGAAAGGGGAGAGGCGTTATTAATTTCAGCCCAAGTTTGTTGATTAGACAGGGCGATTAAACGTGCTTCGCTACTCATGTGAATAAAATCTCCTATTTTTTACGATCTATTTTTAAAGATAGTATCGACGACGATGTAAATTATCAGTTAATATTTTCAAAACAACACTCAGCCACTATAGTTTCACTATAGACAGGCTACTGGCGAAGGATTGAAATGACGCAAACAGACTTGCCTTTATACCCTAAAATATCATCGATTTATAATAAAATTCTGCAATTAGCGATCGCAATTGTGCTGATTGTGGTGTTGTTGAATTTTATTTTGGCAATCTACAGTCGTCAGGCGTCACTTATTACTGAACAACAGCAAGTTTACGGTGATAACTATATTGAGCAAGCGGCGCAAGCGACTTTAGTGCTGCTTCAACACAATAAAAAATCGGCATTAACAGCATATATTGATTCACTATCGCAACCAGCATTTGTCGATAGCGCTGTGTTGTATGACGAAACTGGGCAAATTATTGCTCAATCGGGTCAAGTAAAGCCGGTTAGTGAATTGTACCCATCAGGGCAACTAGTCACCGAAAGTACGCCAAGTTTAAAGCCCTTTGTTATTGAACTGCGTGATGAGCGACTACAGGGGTATTTGCGATTAACTATTGTCGAAGGAATATGGCAGCAAGGGCTAATTAAAGCCAATGACGATAATCAGGAAATGATGCGCATTATGCTATTAATGGCGGGCGCAGCTGGCTTTTTATTAACACGTGGCTTAAGTCGATTTAGCCGTCAGGGTTATCGCTTTAAAGCAAAAAGCTGATCAATATTGAGCTCAATTTGTTCGGCAATTTGTTCAGCAGGTTCTTCCCTTAATTCAACCAAAGTTTCAAAGACTTTAATTAACTGCAGCGGCGAATTGTCTTGTCCTTGAAAACCATTAAGCGGCATGGCAGGCGCATCGGTTTCCAGTACTAAGCTTGATAGCGGCAGCCTTTTTATTGCATTGATGGTTTTTTTTGCTCGTTCATAAGTAATGGTGCCGCCAATACCCAGCTTAAAGCCCAAGTCGATATATAGTTTTGCTTGTTGATAACTGCCAGAAAAAGCATGAATAATACCTGCCTGTTCAAGCTTTGCCTGTTTTAAACATTGATAAACTTCTGGGTGAGATCGCCGGTGATGAACAATAATTGGCAATTGGTGCTTATTGGCTAACTGAAGTTGTTGTTCAAAGATGCTAATTTGCTGCGCTAAATTGTCTTGCTGTAGAGCAATTGTGCCATCAACACCCGCTTCACCTAATGCAATAATAGTTTCGGCATGTTGGCTTAGTAAAGTATCAAGCTCGGTAATCGAATGTTCATTGGTTTGTGCTAAAAACCATGGGTGAATACCTAGGCATGGCAGTAGTTGGCAATTAGCACGTGGCTGGTTGGCAAGCTTTAATACCTGATGCCAGTTTTCAGGGCCAATACTAGGAATGATAATACGCTTAATATTTAGGGTGTTACATTCGGTGAGCAGGGCAGGCAACTTACTGGATAAAGCATCGAAGTCTAAGTGACAATGGCTATCAGTGAAGGCTACCACTATGAGCTCCTGTAATATTGACTGGCTAAGTTTATTTAAGTGTAGTTCGGCGCTAGATCGTTAACGCCGCTTTTGCCCGCTAAAAACTAGAGCCTAAAGCGGTTCGCGCGATCAACGATTTTATCTAACACCGGGGTTAAATTAAATTTAGCAATAAACTCGTCTGCAAGTTCTCGTTCTCTTAGCAAAGTATCAGCAATATAAATGGCATGAGCAACCCCAAACGGCATCGCCAGTAATTTTTTGGGCTGATGATGCAATACGATTGATTCAATGACGCTGTAGTCAAAGCCCCATAAATGCAGCAAATAACCACCGATATTGGCGTGATCTGTGGCAAATATCTTACGCTCTAATAAAATATTGTCTGAGCTATTAAAGCGGTTTTTAAAGAATTTTTTCGTTTGCACCGAGTCGATATCAAATAATACAAGTTTACCAATATCATGTAAGAGCCCTGCAAGTAAGGCGTTGGCTTTAAGCTCTGGCTTAACAAGCGATGCCGCTAGTTTAGCGGTTGATAGACTATGTAATTGCTCCTTTTCAATTGAAAAGTCAGGAATGTTAAGCTGATACGAAAACATTTCTGCAGTCATCACAATGCAACATAAAGTATCTACGCCCATTTTGGTAATGGCGTCACTAATGTTGTTGATTTTTTTGCCTTTTGACATTGCCGAGCTGTTAACAAATTGCATGACTTTAGCAACTAACGAGGGATCTCGGCCGATAATCTCGGCAATTTTACCGGAATCTGTAGTGTCGTCTTTTAGCAACTCATTTAGCTGCATATAGACTTTAGGCGGGCTAGGTAAACTAGTGACATTGTTGACCGCTTTGACGATCACTTGTTTAGTGATCGCCTTGTTGTAAGGAATTGCACTCTCTAACACTTTGACTAAATGAGCCGCTTTTAGCGGCTTATTTAATTGGAAGTGCGAATTGTCATGGCCTAGATTATTGCGTTTAGCACAAAGTACGATACGCACTGCCAGCGGAGCATAAGCTTCGAACTGGCTTAGTAGCTCGCTAATATCAGCCAGTTGATTATCAGCCACTAACACATCATAGCGTTCACTTTGCAATAATTCTAAGGTTAGTTCCGAGCTCTCAACTATGCTAAGTAGATGATTGCCACGGCTAAATACTTGTTTAACAATAGCTTGGTCAGCTTCTGATGCGCCGACAAGTAACAACTTCATGCAACAATTCCTTGATTCACATGGGTTTACATGCGTTCCATTACTTCAATGCCTAATAGATTTAAGCCTTGTGCTAAGGTGTTCGCAACAACCGCGCTTAATGCTAAGCGTGATAGTTTAACCTCTTCGCTAATACCGTCTTTTAAGATTGGGCAAGCTTCGTAGAAACTCATAAATAAGCTAGCTAATTCATATAAATAATTACATAGCAGGTTAGGTGTACATTCAGCGATCACTGAATCTAATACTTCTTCCAGTTGTAAAATTTTCAAAGCTAATGCTTTTTCTTGCGGCGCTTCAATACTCACTTGTCCATTGACACTGTCAGCAGCAATACCCGCTTTGTTGAAGATACTTTGAATACGTGAATACGCGTATTGCAAGTAAGGCGCGGTAGCTCCTTCAAAGCTCAACATGGTTTTCCAGTTGAAAATATAATCGCTAGTACGGTTTTTTGAGAGGTCAGCAAATTTTACTGCGCCAATACCAACTTTACGCGAAACTTCAGCAAGTTGCTCGTCGCTGATACCTGGATTTTTCTCTTTAATCACTTCGGTTGCACGAACAACAGCTTCATCTAATAATTCAGCAAGCTTGATAGTGCCGCCGGTACGGGTTTTAAAGGGCTTGCCATCATCACCCATCATCATGCCAAACGGGCAGTGATCATAAGCGACGTTTTCAGGTAAGAACCCTGCCTTACGGGCAACAATTTCCACTTGTTTAAAATGCAGCGATTGGCGGGCATCAGTAAAGATTACGATGCGATCTGCAGCTAACTTACCGCTTCTGTAACGACAAGCTGATAAATCGGTTGTTGCATAAAGGTAACCACCACCTGATTTTTGTACGATAAATACTGAAGGCTCGCCATCTTTATTGGCCATTTCATCAATAAATACCACTTTCGCGCCTTGGTCTTCTACGGCAATTTGTTGTGCCATCAATTCATCAATAACCGCAGGTAAATCATCGTTATAGGCACTTTCACCCATAATGTCATTACGCGTTAGGGTAACATTGAGCTTGTGATAAATTTCTTCACTGTGGGCAATGGAAATATCGATAAATTGCTGCCAAAGCTTGTCGCATTCTGCATCACCACTTTGCAGTTTTACCACGTATTCGCGAGCGCGATCGGCAAAGCCATCTTCATCATCAAAACGCACTTTCGCTTCACGGTAAAAATTTTCTAAATCAGCTAGTGCCGTTTCAGCCACTTCATTGGCGGCTAATTTATCGCTTAAATGCGCGAGTAACATACCAAATTGTGTGCCCCAGTCGCCCATATGGTTTTGGCGAATCACTTTGTCACCGCGAAACTCAAGTGCGCGTACTACGGCATCACCGATAATGGTTGAACGTAGATGACCAACGTGCATTTCTTTGGCTAAGTTTGGCGCGGAATAATCAACAACTACGGTTTGCTGTTTATCATCAGCAGATGAGCCGCGCTGAGTAACGCCAAGGTGGTCATCGTTGGCAGCACTGGCAAGTTGCGTTGCTAACCAAGCATTACTTAAATGAATATTAATAAAACCAGGGCCAGCTAATTCAATGTTTTCAGCAATACCAGCTTCAACCAATAAAGGTGTTAATTCATCAACTACCTTAGTAGCCAATTCGCGCGGGTTAGTTTTTAACTTTTTCGCTGCGCTCATGACGCCATTGGCTTGGTAATCGCCAAATTGTGGTTTAGTTGATTGGCTTACCGCAGGGTTAGTATCCGCTGGTAAACCGGCTGCCACCATGGCTTTAGAAACTAAGTCACTAAGTAGTTGTTTAATATTCATGTTTTCGCTTTCTCTTTGCTTTATTGCATGAGATTCCGGCTTGCGCCGGAATGACGTTATTCGTTTTTTTAAATACCGTAATCAAAGTACTATATGACGTTTAATTACAGTTCTGCAATCTAGATAGGATTTAGGCAAAGCCGCTGAACAATTTTTGTTAGGAGCATAGTAAACTATGTGACTAATAAAAATTGTGAAAGCAATGCCGTCTAAATTTTATCTAGGCAGCAGAAATTTTAGTGTTCACGTGTTTTGTGGAAAGTTATATCCGGATTTCGCTCTTGCGCTAGATTTAAATTCACCATTGTCGGCGCAATATAGGTTAAGTTATCACCACCGTCTAATGCTAAGTTATCTGACGATTTCTTGCGGAATTGATCTAACGTGCGCTCATTATCACAAGTACACCAGCGCGCTGTTGCTACGCTAATCGGTTCGTAAATCGCATCAACGTTATATTCAGTTTTAAGGCGTTGAACCACCACTTCAAACTGCAGTACACCTACCGCGCCAACAATCATGTCGTTGTTATCTAGCGGTCTAAATACTTGCACCGCACCTTCTTCAGATAATTGAATCAGACCCTTTTGTAATTGCTTCGCTTTTAGTGGATCGCGCAAGCGGATACGACGGAACATTTCTGGCGCAAAGTTAGGAATACCGGCAAATTTCATGTCTTCGCCACTAGTAAAGGTATCACCAATTTGGATGCTGCCGTGGTTATGAAGGCCAATAATGTCACCAGCAAATGCTTCTTCTACGTTTGAGCGATCCCCTGCCATAAAAGTAACGGCATCGGCTATTTTGACGTCTTTACCAATACGTACTTGGCGCATTTTCATGCCTTTTGTGTATTTGCCCGAAACAATACGCATAAAAGCGATACGGTCACGGTGTTTTGGATCCATATTCGCTTGAATTTTAAAGACAAACCCTGAGAACTTATCTTCAGTGGCTGCAACATCACGGGTATCGGTTTGACGTGGTTGAGGCGCTGGTGCCCATTTAGTTAAACCATCAAGCATATGGTCAACGCCAAAGTTACCTAAAGCGGTACCAAAAAATACCGGCGTTAATTCACCCGCTAAAAATTCATCTAAATTAAATTCGTGTGATGCGCCTACCACTAATTCTAATTCTTCACGTAAATCTTCGGCATAGTTGCCAATAGCCTGGTCAAGATCTGGATTATCAAGCCCTTTAATTACGCGTTTTTCTTGAATGGTGTGGCCTTGGCCGGTGGCGTATAAAATAGTTTCGTCGGTTAAGATGTTATAAACACCTTTAAATTCTTTACCCATGCCGATCGGCCAAGTAATTGGCGCACATTTAATTTTTAAAACGTCTTCCACTTCATCCATTACTTCCATTGGATCGCGCACATCACGGTCCATTTTGTTCATAAACGTAATGATTGGTGTATCGCGCAGACGAGTAACTTCCATTAATTTAATGGTTCTGTCTTCTACACCTTTTGCCGTGTCGATAACCATTAAACACGAATCTACCGCTGTTAATGTGCGGTAAGTATCTTCAGAGAAGTCTTCATGGCCTGGGGTATCGAGTAAGTTTACTAAGCAGTCAGCATATGGGAATTGCATTACCGAGGTCGTAATTGAAATACCACGATCTTTTTCCATTTCCATCCAGTCAGATTTGGCGTGTTGCCCTGATTTTTTACCTTTCACCGTACCTGCGGTTTGTAAGGCTTGACCGAATAACAGTACTTTTTCGGTGATGGTGGTTTTACCAGCATCCGGGTGAGAAATAATCGCAAACGTGCGGCGTTTAGCGACTTCCTGCTGTTGCATTGACATACAAGCTACCTTTTAACGTATGAAAGTGGAAATGGACGAAAATTAAAGCGCGATATTATAGCGGAAAAATTGCGTTAAAAGCAGTAGCTTTGTAAATAAATTGCCGAGTTTTTCTACTGTCATAAGCCATATGCCATCGCTTTATCATCACTTTAGGTACCGAAGCGATAAAATTTTACTTGTGCATTTCGATTACGTATGTAATCTTTAATTGAATTACATTTGTAATCACTAATTAAACATTAGATAGATATTAATTGGAATAACATGAAAAATTACGGTGTTTTGCTTTTATTAATGTTTTTACTTAATGGTTGTAGCACAACAACCGTGCACCTTTATGGCAAATATTTAACTAATGAACAGCAGCAACAAGTAATAACGCTATTAGCGAATGAAGATGTTGTCGTTGAGGTAAATCACTTGGATTTTCCGGAGTTAATTCATTCTTCAGCGATTATATATTCGCCTTTTGTGGCTAACCCTAATGTAGTGAGTAACGTAAAAACTGCACTGGAGCCAAACTGGCCCATTAACTATATCAGCGCGTTAAAAGAAGGGCACCATTGGTTTCAGCAAGACACGCTTGGTTTATTTTTAGTGCCAGAGGGAGTGAATCCGCACTCAGGGCAAAATTTGGCAGATTTGTCGTTGCGTTACTTGAGTAAAAAAAGTTTTAGCGAGAATAGCTTAAGTAAAAATGGCCTAAGTGAGAGTGGTTATAGTGAGAATAATCTAGCTAATGATAACCCAGATGAACATTGCCAATCTCAATTATCTTTGGATTTGCAGCGTGATGGTCGTTATCAATTTAGTGACGAAATTAAAGATCAAAGTTACAGTTTTGGCAGATTAGGCTACTGGCGAATACGGGCTTATCCCTATATCGAATTAAAGCCTAAAAATAATGGTCGGTGGTTATATTTTGAAGTTGAACAATTAACCGAAACCGACCAGCTTGGCGAAGTGAAACTAGTTAAACTAGTGCCGATGGAAAGTTACCCTGGATTAGGTAACTGCCAATTTATTTTTGGCGAGCGCAAATAACTAAATATAAAACAATGAGTAGGTAAAAATGGCGGATGTCAGCAATGCAGAATTAGAAGTGTTAGCGGTACTTTGGCAGCAAAGTCCGATGTCAGCACAAGATATTATTGAGCAGTTGAATCAAGAGCGTGAATGGCATGAAAAAACGGTAAAAACCTTGCTCAATCGTTTAGTGAAAAAACAAGCAATTGGCTTTGAAAAGCAGCAACGAAAGTATCTTTACTTCCCATTAATTGCTCAAGAAAGTTATCAAGAACAAGCCAGTCAATCGCTTATTCAGCGCTTGTTTAGCGGCCGAATCTCACCGTTAGTTGCCGGATTTGCCAAACATAATCAGCTAAAAAAAGACGATATTGAGTCATTAAAACAATTAATTGAACAATGGGAGCAAGACAATGATTGATTGGCTTACCAGTGTTATTGTGCCATTTACCTTATCGTGCTCGTTGTTATTGATCTTGCGATCTTCTGTGTTAAACCAGTTGGGGGCAAATGTTAGCTATTTAGCATGGTTGATAATTCCTGCTAGCTTAATTGTACCATCCATCGAATTACCTAATTGGTTTGCTGCGATAAACCATGGGCAATCTATTCAACAATATTTTGTTTTTGCTGATACTGTGGCGTTGACACATTGGTATTTGCCAATTATTGAATATGCATGGGCTGTAGGTGGTGTTGTCTTGTTTAGTTATTGGTGCTTTCAGTACTTTACTTTTCAACATTTTACAATCATGAAATCTGAACAATATTGTCAGTTATCCACAAACCAAAAACTTCCGCACAAAGCGCAAGTCATTAACAAGTTTTTACCAATTTATATCAGCAGCGAAGTATTTAGCCCGATGTTAGTCGGGGTGATTAAGCCCAAGTTGATGTTACCCGACAATTTTGAGCAACTATTTACTGAGGAACAACAAGAGATGATCCTCGAACATGAACTTTGTCATTACCAACGTGGTGACATGGTATGGAACTGTTTAGCGCTGCTAATTTTAGCGTTATTTTGGTTTCACCCCTTGGCATGGCTGGCGTTTTCGCGCTATCGTCGTGACCAAGAGCTTTCCTGTGATCAGGCTGTGTTGGCGCGCAAACACATCTCTTACAGGATTAACTACAGCAAAGCCTTGCTGGTGGCAGCAGAGAATGCACCACCACTTGGCTTTGCTCAATTATCCTTTAAAGAATATGGAGATAAAAACGTGATGTTTGAGCGTATTAAGTTAATAAAACACAAGCCAAAGTCATCTAAAGTTGTGACAACTGCGATGTTTGTTGGTGCGTTGTCGTTACTGTCGGCAATGAGCTATGCAGGAAATTCCGTCATTGGAGCAAATACAAAAGGCCAAGAAATTCAAGCGATTTCACGCGTGGAGCCGGTTTATCCGAGCCAAGCGGCGGCTGATAAAGTCGAAGGTTCGGTAGTACTTAAATTTGATATCACGCCTAATGGTGATGTCACTAATGTGATCGTAGTTAGTGCAACGCCAGAAAAGTACTTTGATAAAAGTGCTAAAATCGCGTTACGTCAATGGAAGTACCAACAATCTGCTGCGGGGATGAAAAATGCCTTGGTACAATTAGATTTCGTTTTATCGAAAGATTCAGCCACTAAATTTAAACAGGTGGAACAAATACAAGTAAGCGGTTAATTGATTGTAGCTAAATACACAGTGGCATCTAATTAGATGCCATACTTTTAAGTGAGCTGGTGCTAAGCAAACAAGCTGGAGATAAAATCGATTTCCTGGTGATTCACCACCTTGCTTGGCGATGCTTTCTTACTGAATTGTTGTCGAATAAGTTGTTCACATTGAGATGCAGATAAGTCAGTTAAGCGTTGTAATTGATCAATGGCATTGGTCACTAGCATATGAGCCAGTTGACGATTTTGATTAGATAGCTGAGATTGATTACGCATAACAGATCACCTGTCACCCCACTTAACAATAAACAGGCTAATTTTAGTGGATGTCGAATTGAATAATTAGCGTTTTTGGGTGACTAACTGTTGCAAGTTGTAACTGAGCGAGCAATTAGCTGGTAGAGGTATGATTGCCGTTGTTTATCTTAACAATATTTGCACATGACAATGGCATCTTCATAGCCAACTTCTTTCGGGTAATAGCCAGTACGACGTCCAGTTTCAATAAAGCTTTGATTGATATATAACATGATAGCTGCTGTATTGCTGGCTCTTACCTCTAACCAAATTTTTTCTGCGCCAAGTGCAACGGCTTGCTCGATAAAATGAGAAATTAGTGCTTTGCCAAAACCTTGGCCTTGTTGGCTGGGGGCAACACAAATATCCATCAACGTAGCTTCGCCAAGAATGTATTCGCCAATGTAGAAGCCAATAGTGTCATTTTCTGCTTCTGCGCTTGTTATTTCAGCATAGCTGCCGAAATAACGACCACCAATACAAGAGCGTAAGGTTTTTTCTGACCAAGGATGACTGTGACAAGCTTGTTCAATTGGCATCAGCATATCAACATGGTGTTGTTCAATTGTTGAATATAACAGAGAGGTTTTCATTCTATTACTCTTTTAACAACTTATGCGTTGCCGATTAAGTGCCACAGCTGCTTTTTTAGCGTCACAGATTGACTAATTCGTTCAATGCTCGGGCTTAATAATTGGTTTTTATTTAGGCTTACCGTGTCTGTCTCAACAAAACGCCAATTAATTAGCCCAAGGTCTATGGTGTTGTCAGTAAAGGTAACTTCACTTGGCGTAACGTTTATCGCCAGCAATAAATCATTAAATAATGTGGAGTTGGCAACTTCAGCCGGAACCACTGGCAAAAAGCTCTCGACAGGCGAAGCTTCTTTGCTTCGTTGTTGATACAAAGGTATGCCCATTGCGCTTAGTTTATCGAATGCTTGTGCCGAAATCATCAGGTGTAGTTGTTAATAATTTTGTAGTTATCATGTCAAAATCAACGAAATATAGAAAGCTAAACTTCGAAAATTATCGTAATTGATTGAGGAAATTAAAGATAAACAAAAGAAGGAAAAAAGTGGCAGGGGTAGAGAGATTCGAACTCCCAACCGTCGGTTTTGGAGACCGCTGTTCTACCAATTGGAACTATACCCCTGCAGAGGTGGTGAATTATACCCAAGCAAAACTAAAGGTAAAGTACTTTGCAAAAAATATTGTACTGTTCGATTAATATTTCAGCAACGTTAGTGTTTGAACGATAAAAGTGCCAAAAGTAATGGCTGTAGGTCATAGCTATTAGTGCTTAACTATTTGTGCTTAGCTATTTGTGTTTAACCAAACCGCGACGTTAAGCCGCGACGTTAAGCCGCAACAGCATTAACCTGTTACGGCTTTGGTAAGTGCATTCGATCCTACGTTCTATTATTGGTTATTAGGAATTGCTCCTGAAGTTATCCAATAACTATCTTTCATTTCATCAACCGATAAGCTTCTACAAGCAACAGCTGTTGAGCAATTAATGCCTGGTAATCTGGTACCTGTACGCTTAATGCGTTTTCTAAATTCATTTAGTTGATCGTCAAGTATTTCAGTAATATTGGGCGCGTTCACGGTAATGACTTCGGTGCCGTCATCTTCTGGCCACATCAACATGTTATCAGCATTTTGCACTAAAGGTTTTTTCTCTAAAGCGCTGTACAGTTTAGGAAAACTTTCTTCGGTGATATCTTCATAACTATAAATATGCTGAACAAATTCTGGCATATCATTGTGGCGATACTTAAACGCTCTTGCTAGCCATTTATCAGCTTCAGCTTTGTCTTGTACACCAAATTGATCACTGTAGTGAATTATACCCAGTAAATACATGGCATTCATATGTTGGTTATAAGCCGCTTTTTCTAAGTAGGATATGCCTTTGTCGTAATCGAAAAAGCGTTCATTAATCAGGTAAACTAAGCCCGCTTTATATTGTGCTGTTGGTACGCCTAATCGTGCGGCTCGGCGGTAGTTTTCCATGGCACGCACTATGTTTTGCGGTGTGCCATAACCGTGGTAATAAAATTCAGCAAGGGTGGCGATAGCATCAGCCTGACCACGTTTGGCATTGAGTTTAAAATGCTTAAAGTACTCTCGACATTCGTCAGCATCACATGGTTCTATAGTGATCGCTTGACTTGAGAGACTAAAAGTCAGTGCTGCGATGACAAAAATAAATGATTTTAATTTCATTGTTACGTCCTTTTTTCGCTTTTCATTAAATATTAGGGCGTGTTGATCTTTGCTGTTTAATTTTCGTTCGAGATAAATGCGTTTTAATCGCGGCGTGAGGTGTGACGCCTAGTCATCTAAGCAAACTTCCTCACAACCTTTTCTTTTAACAAAAGAGTAAAACGCTTTTAGCCGAACCTTTCAGGCAGCGTTTGTTGTCATTTCTACTGTGTTAGCACTTTATCATGGGGAGTAACCACACATCAAAAGTGCTGCCGTGTATAAACTTCCAACAAACTGCTGCAAAAACAAACTTAAAAGAACAACACGCCCTAAAGGCTTTATTTGTTTTTTAAAGTAAAAAAGGTGCGCGTTTAAAACCGCCATTCGCGCACCATTACTTAAGGGAACTAGTTGTTGCTCGTAGCGTTTTGAGAACCGCTGCTAATAAGGTCCATATGATCTTGCATTTCCTGTACAGTCAGTGCTTTACATGCTGTGGCTGTTTGGCAATCAATACCTGGCATTCTGCTGCCTAAATGACGATCTTGTCGTCGCGAAGCTGCCATTTGTTGTTTAAGGAGTTCGTCGATATCTAGCGCGCGGACAGTAATTACTTCTGTACCATCATTTAATCGCCAAGCTAGTTTGTTATTAGCGGTTGTGATTAATGGTCTTTTGCTAAATGCAGAATATAAATGTGGAAATTGAGTTTTGGTCAAAGGCTCAAAACTTAAAATATGACTAATAAATTCTGGGATATCTGGATGCTGTTCTTTGTAAGCTTTGGCTAGCCACTTATCCGCCTCTAATTTGTCATGATCGCCAAATTGGTCACTGTAATAAATTGCCCCTAAAAGATAAGGGGCATTCGGGTGATTATTGTATGCGGCTCGCTTTAAGTATTTTATGCCTTGTTCAAGATCTTGAAATTCATCATTATTTAGGTAAAGCAAAGCTAATTTGTATTGAGCGCGAACGACACCAAGTTTCGCCGCTTTTTCATAATACCTTTTTGCTAGCCCCAGATGTTTATTGGTACCAAAACCGTGATAATAAAATTCGGCAAGCGTCGCCATTGATTCAGCATGCCCGCGTTTGGCGGCCTTTTTGAAAGATAAGAAATAATCAATACAGCGCTGTGTTTGGCACGGCTCTACCTTAATTTGTTTAGCATTAGCGCTCAAAGGCGACAGCAATAAGCACAGGGTAAATACTGCACCGAATGTTATTGCAATTTTCATATAGGGTTACCACTTTAACGACATCGTGCAACAAAATATGATTAATTAACCTGCATTTACAGCTAATTGTGATTAGTGGCTGGATTGGTGTGATAAAAACGGATGTCATCCGGATAAGGAAATACGTCTTCAATAATGCCTTTGGCGACATTTTGCTGTGCTTGTTGCCAATAGCTCGCTTCTAATAACTCGGCATGATGTTTTAAAAATGCATTTCGATATTTAGGATTAGCTAAAGCAAAGGTAGCTAGCTCTTCTGGAAACATATCGCCGGGCTCCACGGTATACCATGGCTCTGCCGCATAAATTTGCTCTTCGGTTACTGGCTCAGGTTTTACTCTAAAGTTCACTTCATCCATGTAAGTAATTTCATCGTAATCATAGAAAATGACTCGACCATGACGGGTAACCCCAAAGTTTTTTAACAGCATGTCACCGGGGAAAATATCAGCGGCTATCAGCTGTTTAATCGCTGCGCCATAGCCCATCATTGCTTCATCAATTTGTGCATCATCAGCATCAGCTAAATATAAGTTCAGCGGCGTCATGCGACGTTCAATATACATGTGTTCAATAACCACTAAATTATCTTCGTAGCGAATAATTGATGGCGCTACTTGCTCTAGTTCAGCTAATAAGCTTTCGGAAAATCTATCTTTAGGAAAGGCAACCTCAGAATACTCCATGGTATCGGCCATACGACCAACGCGATCGTGAAGTTTAACCAGACGATACTTTGCTTTAACGTCTTTTTTGGTCATTTTTTTACTGGGAGCGAACTTATCCTTAATGATCTTAAACACATAAGGATAAGACGGTAGTGTAAATACCGACATCACCATGCCTTTGATACCAGGTGCTAATTCAAGTTTGTCATCACTGCGCTCTAAATGGTGTAAAAAGTCGCGATAAAACTGAGTTTTTCCTTGTTTGTGATAGCCAAGCGCGGCGTAAAGTTCAGCTTTAGTTTTACTTGGCATTAATTCCTGTAAAAAGTTAACCACTGGCAGCAAATATGGGCAGTCGACAAAGAAATAGGCTCGGGCAAAACCAAAAACTACTGCCATATGTTCTTTATTGGTTAATAGGGTATCGATATAAATATGCCCTTGCTCATCATTAAGAATGGCGACAATAAACGGAGTATCTCCACCCGGTGACACAACTCGTCCAATTAAATAGGCACCTTTGTTGCGATAAAACACAGTATCTAGCATATCAAACTTCATTTGGCTGACCGGATAGCGGGTTTTATCTGCGTCGTGATAAAAACGCTGAATAATTAATTGAATGTCTCGGTCAAGATCGCGATAGGGCAATTTAAAATTTGGCTTAGTTAAAATCGTGGCTATGGTATCAGATAGTCCCTGTTCATCTGGCTGATAACGGGTATAAATCTGTTGGTGTTTAAGGTTTTGCAAACACTCTTTTGATGACTCGACAAAGATAAAAGCATTGTAATAGTACTTACGTTCAAATAAGTGACAAAATATTGAATTATAAAAACTTTCGGCTAGATCCGCTTTGCTATGGTTAATTAAAAGGCTAATGTATTCTTGTTTTATTTGTTGCCATAATGCTTCATCTAACTCACCAATTTGGAAATCTTGTTTGATGGTGGTGAGGGTTTCTTTGATCCGTAAGTCGTAAAAATCTGTGCGTAATTTTGACGCTTCTTGGCCTTCCTGCCATTTCGCTTGTTCAAAAATAATTTTAGCCGAGTGAGTAATTTCATTAAATAGATGAAGGTGACGTTCAAAGCCGTTGATAATTGTTTTGGCAATGGCGATCGCTAAATTATTCATATTATTGACCAATTTCCGTTTAGCTAGATGACAAAAAGCTTGTCAGATTTGATGATTATTTTGAGCATAACGCAAGCGGCTAAAATGTGCTTGCCTATTTTATTGAATGGCGACTATTAACTTGGTCAATATTGCTGAAGATCATCGCTTGAATTTTGGGCGTTACAGCACTAGAATTACGCGTTTTTATTTGCGTCTAGCGTCCAACCGAGCGAGTCCAATCTTTTATTATGCGTGTATCTGATTTTGCCTTTGAATTACCAGAAGAGTTAATTGCTCGTTACCCGAAAACTGACCGAACTGCCAGTCGGTTAATGTCAGTTAATGGTAATGATGGTGTAATTGAAGACGGCACATTTACTGATGTTTTGGCAAAATTAAACGCCGGTGATTTGCTTATCTTTAATAATACTCGCGTGATCCCAGCTCGGATGTTTGGTCAAAAAGCATCGGGTGGAAAGTTAGAAGTACTTGTTGAACGTTTGCTTGATGAACGCCGCGTTTTAGCGCATGTTCGCTGCAGTAAGTCGCCAAAACCTGGCAGTGAAATTATTTTAGAAAATACCGTAAAAGTCACTATGGTGGCGCGTCATGGCGCATTGTTTGAACTTGATTTTTCACACCCAGAAAATGGTGATGAGCCGGTATTGTCTATTTTAGAGCGTATTGGCCATATGCCATTACCGCCTTATATTGACCGCCCTGATGAAGACTCAGATCGCGAGCGATATCAAACCGTTTATAATGAAAAACCGGGCGCTGTTGCTGCGCCTACAGCAGGTTTACATTTTGATGATGCGTTACTTGAACAAATTAAAGCCAAAGGCGTGTCGTTGGCGTTTGTTACCTTGCATGTTGGCGCCGGTACTTTTCAGCCAGTGAAAGTTGACGAAATTGCTGATCATATTATGCACGCTGAATATGTAGAAGTGTCTGAAGAAGTGGTAGCGCAAATCGAGCAAACTAAAGCCGCTGGTGGCCGTGTGATTGCTGTTGGTACAACATCAATGCGTTCACTTGAAAGTGCAGCAAAAGCGGCGGATGAACAAGATAAATTAATCGCTCCTTTTTACGATGATACTGATATTTTTATTACCCCAGGTTTTAATTTTAAAGTGGTCGATGCGTTGATCACTAATTTCCACTTGTCAGAATCAACGCTATTAATGTTGGTTAGCGCGTTTGCCGGTTACGACAATATTATGAACGCCTATCAACACGCAGTGACAGAGAAATATCGCTTTTTCTCCTATGGCGATGCGATGTTCTTAACCAAAAGAACGGTTTAATTTTTACCAAATAGATTTTAGTTTAATCAGTTAAATTGTTGATTGAACATAACCTTTAAGCCGCTGGTCTGTTTTACTAGTGGGCGGAGAACACAATGAAATATGAATTAATCAAAAAAGACGGCAAAGCCCGTCGCGGTCGTTTAACCTTCGACCGTGGTACCGTTGAAACACCAGCATTTATGCCAGTGGGTACTTACGGTACAGTTAAAGGCATGAAAACCGAAGAAATTAAAGAAATTGGTGCTGAAATTATTCTAGGTAACACCTTTCATTTAATGTTGCGTCCTGGTACCGACATCATCGAACAGCACGGTGATTTACATGATTTTATCAACTGGGATAAGCCAATTTTAACTGACTCTGGTGGTTTCCAAGTTTTTAGCTTAGGCGCTATGCGCAAAATCACCGAAGAAGGGGTGAAATTTAGCTCACCTGTGAATGGTGAAAAAATCATGTTAACCCCTGAACGCTCAATGGAAGTACAGCGCAAACTTGGTTCAGATATCGTGATGATATTCGATGAATGTACGCCGTATCCAGCAACTCACCAAGAAGCGAAAGACTCAATGGAGTTGTCGCTACGCTGGGCACAACGTAGTAAAGATGCTCACCAAGGCAATAAAAATGCATTATTTGGTATAGTGCAAGGTGGCATGTATGAAGATTTACGTGAAGTGTCAGTTGAAGGCCTAAAAGCGATTGATTTTGATGGTTATGCCATTGGTGGTTTATCTGTTGGTGAGCCAAAAGAAGATATGGTACGCATTTTAGATCACACTACCCCCTTGATCCCGGAAAATAAGCCCCGATATCTGATGGGAGTAGGGAAACCGGAAGACTTAGTTGAAGGCGTGCGTCGCGGCATTGATATGTTTGACTGCGTAATGCCAACGCGTAATGCCCGTAATGGCCATTTATTTGTGACTAATGGTGTGGTGAAAATTCGCAATGCCAAGAATAAAACAGATACCGGACCATTGGATGCAGAGTGTGATTGCTACACTTGTAAAAACTATTCTAAAGCGTATTTGCATCATTTAGATAAGTGTAATGAAATACTAGGGTCGCAACTAAATACCATCCATAACCTGCGCTTTTATCAACGTGTGATGAAAGGATTGCGTGATGCAATTGAGGCAGGTACATTGGACGAATTTGTAGAAGATTTTTATGCCCGCCGCGGCTTACCTGTGCCACCATTGGCCGAAGGTAGCGCGCAGGTTTAATGTTTAGCTTTTAAATTTATAACGATTAAAAATAGAGGAAATTATGAGTTTATCTTTAGGTACTGTTTTTGCTCAAGCACAGCCACAAGGTGGCGGCATGGAAATGTTAATTATGCTTGCCGTGTTTGGTTTAGTTTTTTACTTCATGATTTACCGCCCACAAGCAAAGCGTGTAAAAGAGCATAAATCACTAATGTCAGCTTTATCGAAAGGTGATGAAGTACTTACGCAAGGTGGTTTAGTAGGAAAAATCACTAAAGTGTCTGATGAAAAAGACTTTGTTGTAGTAAGCATTGCTGAAAATACAGAAGTGACAGTACAAAAGGCGTCTATTAGCGCAGTACTGCCGAAAGGAACCATGAAAAGCCTCTAATTGAGGCTTTTTTTGTAAAGGAAACATTGTGTTAAATAAAACGCCATTGTGGAAAACACTGCTAGTCATTTTTGTTGTGGCTATCGGTGCGTTATATGCTTCACCGAACCTTTACGGTGAAGACCCAGCAGTTCAGGTTTCTGGACTGAGAGGAGTTGAAGTTGACGCTTCAACACTTGATCAAATTAAAGCTCAGCTTAGTGAAAACAATGTTACGCCATCAAGCATTTCGCTTGAAAATGGTCAAGTATTAGTACGTTTTCGTGATACCGAAAGCCAGCTTAAAGCACGTGATATTTTAGATGATATCTATAGCCGTGATTATTCCGTTGCCCTTAACTTAACGCCAGCAACCCCTAGTTGGTTAGCAGGCATTGGCGGTACGCCAATGAAACTAGGTTTAGATTTAAGTGGCGGTGTTAGCTTCCTGATGGAAGTCAACATGAAAGAAGCGATTAATAAAGCGCAAGAGGGCTTAGTTGGCGATTTTCGTAGTGAATTACGTAATGAGAAAATTCGTTACCGTTCAGTAAGAGCGGAAGGTGAAGCGATTAAGGTTATTTTCAGAAACCTTGAAGATTTAGAGCAAGGAGAAAGCTTCCTAAGTAAGCAAAATCGTGATTTAGTGTTTACTATGGACGAAGACGCATTAACCTTAACTGCGTCAATGAGCGAGCAAAAGCAAAAAGAAATTCGCGAGTATGCGCTTCAGCAAAACATCACCATTATTCGTAACCGTGTTAACGAGTTAGGTGTTGCTGAGCCATTAGTACAACGCCAAGGTCAAAAGCATATTGTTATTGAGTTACCGGGCGTGCAAGATACGGCGAAAGCCAAAGAGATCTTAAACGCAACTGCAACCATTGAATTTAGAATGGTTGATACTGAAAACGATATTGCTAATGCTATTGATGGCCGTGTTCCTGCTAGCTCTCAATTGTTGTATGAGCGCAATGGAACGCCGGTATTACTTAAAAAGCGTATTATGCTAACGGGTGATCATATTGTTGATGCTAACTCAGGCTTCGATGAATACAGCCGTCCGCAAGTAAATATCACCTTAGATTCACCAGGTGGTAGCAAGTTCTCAAATGCCACAAAAGATAATATTGGCAAGCCAATGGCAACGGTATTTATTGAGTACAAAGGTACTGATAGAAAAGATGCCGAAGGCAATATGATCTTTGAAAAAGTGGAAGAAGTTATTTCTGTCGCCACTATTCAAGCGCGTTTAGGTAAAAGCTTCCGTATTACTGGCGCTGGCTCGCAACAAGAAGCACATAACTTAGCACTATTATTACGTGCAGGTGCGTTAATAGCGCCAATTCAAATTGTTGAAGAGCGCACGGTTGGTCCATCACTTGGTCAAGAAAATATTGAGCTGGGTTTCCAAGCAATAATGGGCGGTTTTGCCCTTGTTTTCTTGTTTATGATTATCTATTACCGCGCATTCGGTATTGTCGCTAATATCGCGCTAAGTGCTAACTTAGTGTTAATTGTTGGTGTAATGTCATTAATTCCTGGGGCAACATTAACCCTTCCTGGTATGGCGGGTATTGTATTAACCGTTGGTATGGCGGTTGATGCTAACGTTCTGATTTTCGAACGTATTCGTGAAGAGTTACGCAGTGGTAAATCGGTGCAGCAGTCAATCCATCAAGGTTATGATGCAGCATTTTCAACCATTTTAGATGCCAATATTACGACCTTAATTGCTGCCTTTATTTTGTTTGCCGTCGGTACAGGCCCAATTAAAGGCTTCGCGGTAACTTTATCAATCGGTATTATCACTTCAATGTTTACCGCAATTATCGGTACTCGTACCATAGTGAATGGCATTTGGGGCGGTAAGCGCCTTAATAAATTAAGTATTTAGGTGATAGCATCATGCAAATTTTGAAATTAAACGAAACTGTCGCCTTTATGAGCTACCGTAAGGTAGCCTTGGTATTCAGTATATTATTAATGGTGGCTGCGGTTGTTTCACTAGCAACTAATAAGCTTAACTTCGGTTTAGACTTTACCGGTGGTGTTAAAGTAGAAGTTGGCTTTGAGCAAGCTGCTGACTTAAACAAAATGCGCGCTGTGCTTGATGCTAACGGCTACAGTGACGCTATTGTACAACTATTCGGTACAAGCCGTGATGTGGTAATTCGCATGGCTGAGCGTCCAAACGTTAAAGCGGAAATGTTAGGCGATGAAATTATTAAAATTTTACGCGAAGGCATGAGTGTTGACGTTGAAATGCGCCGTATCGAATTCGTTGGTGCCAGCGTTGGCGATGAGTTAACTGAGCAAGGTGGTCTTGCGATGTTAACGGCACTGATCTGTATCTTAGTTTATGTCGCTTTTCGTTTTGAGTGGCGTTTTGCTTTAGGTTCAGTATTCGCATTATTCCACGATGTATTATTGACGCTAGGTTTGTTCTCGGTACTTGGTTTAGAGTTTGATTTAACCATTTTAGCAGCGATTTTAGCGGTAATAGGTTACTCGCTTAACGATACTATTGTTGTGTCAGACCGTATTCGTGAAAACTTCCGTAAGATTCGCGACGCAGGCCCAGAAGAAGTTATTAATATTTCCTTAACCCAAACCTTAAGTCGTACCTTTATTACCTCAATTACTACGTTATTAGTATTGATAGCCTTGTTTTATCAAGGTGGTGCCTTAATTCACGGCTTTGCAACTGCGCTATTATTTGGTGTGTTTGTAGGTACTTACTCATCAATTTATGTTGCCAGTTCGGTAGCATTGGCATTAGGTGTTTCAAAAGAAGACTTAATTCCAGAAGTGGTTGAGAAAGAAGGTGCTGAGCAAGAGCAAATGATGCCTTAGTAATTCGTATTTTAGA
Source organism: Colwellia sp. MEBiC06753 (assembly GCF_053470325.1). Lineage (NCBI taxonomy): Bacteria > Pseudomonadati > Pseudomonadota > Gammaproteobacteria > Alteromonadales > Colwelliaceae > Colwellia > Colwellia sp. MEBiC06753. Next base: position 45,860 of record NZ_JBQMTM010000010.1, read on the forward strand.
ACAATAAAAAGCCGAAGCATTTGCTTCGGCTTTTTGTTGATGGAACTTTATGCAGGTGTTAATAGATGTTTAGTGCGCGCTTAATAACTTTTCATAACTAATATTATTTATCTGACCAAACTGCTAATTCATTACCGCAGGGATCAGAAAAGTGAAATCGTCTGCCGCCAGGAAACTCATAGGTTGGCTTAATGATGTTGCCGCCTGCGCTAATAATTTGCTGTTCAATAGCCGCTAAATCATCACTGTAAAATACGATTAATACACTGCCATTATCCGTGCTTGACGCTAAGTCAGCTTGATAAAAACCACCGTCGACAGTATCACCAGCAAAAGCGGTATATTCTTCGCCATAGTCGGTAAATTGCCAGTTAAATACTTGTTGATAAAACAGTTTAATTTTCGCCAAATCATTGGCTGGTAACTCTAAGTAATTAATCTTTGCCATGAATTCCCTCTTATTTTGGCTTAAAGCTTTGTCTAGTCTAGTTTCTTGTCGGTAACAATTCCTATTTGGTTAAACTTCATAAAGCTCTAACGGCAATTTATCTGGATCTTGAAAAAAGGTATAGCGCTTGCCGGTATATTCATCAACTCGAATGGCTTCAACGTCAATATTATAATGATTTAAATGTGTAACTATGGCATCAAGATCTTGCACGGCAAACGCTAAATGTCTAAGTCCTTGAGCTTCAGGGTAACTGGGTCTTGCTGGTCTATTAGGAAAGGAAAATAGCTCAATTTGGCTACCATCTGGCAGGGCAAGGTCTAATTTATAAGACTCACGCTCCTGGCGGTAGTTTTCGGCAATTATAGGCAGCCCTAAGACCTCACTGTAAAAATGTTTTGAGCGAGAATAATTACTGCAAATAATGGCTGTGTGATGAATACCGCTAATTAATTGAGGCATAGCTATGTTGTCTGTTTAATGTGTAACCATCTAATTTAAAAATAAAAAAGGCAGCGTTAGCTGCCTTTTTACTAAGCCTATAAGTCAATAGATACTCAAGACATCAAGCTAACTTAAGCGACCAAACCAAAAGGAGAAAGCTCAAGTCAATAGATACTCAACACATCAAGCTAATTTAAGCGAGTTAGCTTGCTGGCATTAACCCTTGGTTAATATCGGCAATATCTTGCTCGGAAATTGTACCAGCAGCACGTTTTAGCGCTAAAACAGCATTGATATAGCTATAGCGTGTTGAAGATAAGTTACGCTTAGCATTGTATAGGTTACGAGTACTGTTAAGGACATCGACAATCGTACGAGTACCTACCTCAAAACCAGCTTCTGTTGCTTCTAACGCTTTTTCCGCACTTAATACCGCTTGCTCTAAAGCTTTAATGGCTGATACGCCAGCAATCACCGTATTGTATGCATTACGTGTATCGCGAACCACACTGCGGTGAGTAAGCGATAAATCTTGGCTTGCGGCAACATAATTATGCTGCGCTTGACGTACGCGGCTAGAGGTTGCTCCACCTGAATAGATTGGTACCGTTAAGGTAATGCCAATTGAGTGGCTGTCTAAGTCCGGTTGATCAATTTCAGGAAAACTTTCTACTTTAAAAGTATCGTCAGAGTTAGTGTAACGACCAGTTAAGTCAAGTGTTGGATAGTGGCCAGCACGTGAAATATTAATGTTTTCTTTGGCAATATCAACAGACACTTTACGGGCAATTAAATCGATACTTTTAGCTTCTGCTGTTTGCTGCCATTCGTTTGCGCTATCTGGCATAGGGCGAGACGCTGTAAAGCGTTCAGTATTTAAAACATTAATCGCACTTGGGTAAACATTAGTTAAAACACGCAGGGCTTCTTCGGCATTGAAGATATTATTTTCTGCACGAATAACTTGAGTAACAGAGTCATCATATTCAGCTTGCGCTTCGTGAACATCGGTAATGGCGGTTAGTCCAACCGAAAAGCGCTGTTTGGTTTGTTCAAGCTGGCGTTCAATCGCCACTTTTTGCGCGTTAGCAAACTCTAAATCGTCTTTAGCGCTTAACAAGTTAAAGTAGGCGTTGGTTACACGAATAATTAAGTCTTGCTTGGCAACCTGGTAGTTTAAGTCTGATTGATGTGCAGCTTTTTCGGCATTGCTTAAACGCAGCCAAGAGTCATGATGGTAAAGTTGCATGGTAAGACTTGCACCATAGCTAAAATTATCCGCTTTAGTTGAATAAACGGCGCCAGCTGGCAAACCTAAGCTATTATTGGCACTAGCGACGGATTCTGATTTACTGTCAGTATAACTGCCGGTTGCATTAATTTGAGGTAATAAAACTGCTCTGGCTTGATCAATACCTTCTTTAGAGGCTTCATATTGTGCAGCTGCCTTTAATAAAACAGGATCGTTACTTAATGCTTGTTGGTACACCTGCATTAAATCGTCAGCAAAAGCTGATGATGAACTAGCTGCGAGCGACATACTGATCATCAAGGTGTTAAAAATTTTCTTCATGAGTAAGCGTTTCCTTTAGTGTGCAATTTACTCTTATTATTTTTGATAGACTAATGCTACATGGCTACGGCAAATAACTAAACGAAATAAGTGTTTACCAAGGAGACGCTTATGTAACAAAATATTATCAAAGTGTTAATGAAATAAATAATAGGACATTTCTAATGAAATTAAAAAGCCAATTTTATCAAGGAAATGCTAGCGATGTGAACTTGATTAGCCAACAAAATAAATTTCAAGGCTTTTTTCGACTAGACGAGTACCAATTAACCCATAAATTATTTAATGGCGGCACCAGTAAAGTAATAACTCGCGAAGTCTTTGAACGCGGTGACGCCGTTGCCGTTATTCCGTATGATCTTAAGCGACAATCAATAGTTGTTGTCGAACAATTTAGAACTGGCGCCCTTAGAACTCAAGCCAACCCTTGGCTTCTCGAGTTTATTGCCGGTATGTTTGATGCCAATGAATCGCCGATAGAAGTTGCCGTTCGCGAAGCTTATGAAGAAGCTAATTTACGGTTAGATGCGGATAAAATGCACCACATTACTAGTTACTTATCATCACCAGGTGGGACAAGTGAGCAAATTCACCTTTATGTGGCATCGGTTGATGCCAGTAATGTTGGTGGCGTTTTTGGTCTTCCAGAAGAAGGTGAAGATATAAAAGTGCATGAATTGTCGCTTAATCATGCCTTGGATTTAGTAAACGATGGTACAATTAATAATGCGATGACCATTATTGGTATTCAATGGCTAGCACTTAATTATCAACAATTACAAAGCCAATGGGCGAGAGATGACCTTAACTAAACGCGATTACAAGCCACACTTACCTGATTTAATGGAGCTTTGTGCCATTAATTATATGCTGGCGCTGAAATTATTGGCTAATCGTGAAGTCGCAGGCGATGTTAGATCATTCTCTATCGCCGAACATTTACAATATTTAATTACCGTTAATGAAGTTACCAAATACACCTCGTTAATTACGATTGAGCAAGTGCAGCATATTACTTTACCTGAGCTAGCCAATATTATTGCGCCGAAAATGGTGATTCGTTTATACCATGATGCGCAAGCGGCAGAAGTGGTAAGTAGTCAAGCTATTCGTAATATTAAACCTAAATATCGTTACCCGAATGAATTAATGCATTTACCTGATGAAAAACTGCAAGTGAACGCGTTTTTAAAAGAGTGGCTACAGGTGTGCTTAATACATGGCAAAGCGAGCTTTTGTAGTGAAACGCTGCAACCATAGTGGCATTGGCAGTAATCGAGTAATTAAATGATCAAACCAATAAATGTCGTTCAGTTTAGCGATTGTCATTTGTTTGCGGATAAAAATGCTGAGCATCATGGCGCAAATGTCTATCAGAATTTAGCACGAGTTTGCGCAGATATTGCTAAGCAAGAACATATTGACTTAGCGGTATTTACTGGCGATTTAACCCAAGATCATAGCGAAGACTCTTATCAAGTGTTTGCTGAAGTGGTTATTAAGCATCTTAGCCATACTCAAGTGGCGTTTTTGGCAGGTAACCATGACGACCCAAATCTACTTAGGCAGCATTTATCTGTTGCACCATTTATACAGAAAAATAGTGTAGCAATTGGACCATGGTGCTTTCATTTATTCGCCACTAAGTCAGAGACACCTGCGGGAATTGCTGATATTGAAGGCATTAATCAAATAATTGCTGAGGAAAACCCACAGCAATTTCATTTTGCTTTTATGCACCATCACCCAGTAGATGTTGGTTATTTTATCGATCGTCATGGTCTGATAAACCAACAAGAGTTTTGGGCGGCGTTAAATCAATGGTCATCGTTAAAAGGTTTGGCTTGTGGTCATATTCATCGCGGCTTAAACTTGATAAAAAAATTATCTGGGCGTAATTTACCTGTGTATAGTTGTCCGGCAACTTCAATTAAATTTGCTCAGCACCCACAGCAGTTAATTGCCGAATCTACCGAGCCTAGTTACCGGTTATTTCAATTTCAACCAGACGGTGAGATTACCAGTCAAATTATTCAGTTGTAGTATTTTATGTCAGACGCAATCTTATATATTCACGGCTTTAATTCATCATCAAAGTCGATGAAAGCTCAGCTTACCAAACAATATGTAGATCAACATTTTCCAGCCGTTGAATTTTATTGCCCACAGGTGCTTTCATCACCGCAAGCAGCGCTAGCACAACTAGATGAAATTCTACTGTCTAAGCCCGAGGCCAATTGGCGATTGATAGGTTCATCATTAGGCGGATATTTCTCTACTTATTTTGCTGAAAAATATCAAATTCCGGCCGTGTTAATTAATCCGGCAATCAAACCTTATATTTTGTTAAATGAGTTCTTAGGCTGGCAAACCAATCCTTACACCGATGAGCGCTACGAAGTGAAGGCAAGTTTTATCGATGATTTAAAAGCGATGGAGCAGCAAAAAATCACTGAAAACTTTTATCAAGTCATGGTACAAACGGCTGATGAAGTGTTAGATTATCGTTTAGCAACACAAAAGTTTGCTGGAAGCCAATTAACTGTTCAACAAGGCGGCGATCATAGCTTTATTAATTATGAACAAATGTTGCCTGCTATTGCTGAATTTTTGGCACTGAAATAAGCTAAAAGTAAAACCACGACCATAACTATAACCATAATAAGTACGATTAGATTACCCGCATGAGTGAACAATATAATTCCGAATCGATTGAAGTATTAAGCGGCCTAGAACCAGTACGTCGTCGCCCCGGTATGTATACCGATACCGATCGCCCAAACCATCTAGGTCAAGAAGTTATCGATAACTCAGTTGATGAAGCATTAGCTGGTTATGCCCAAAATATCACGGTGATTTTGGATAAAGATCAATCATTGGAAGTCATTGATGATGGTCGCGGCATGCCAACCGATATTCACCCGGAAGAAGGCGTGAGTGGCGTTGAACTTATTTTTTGTAAACTGCATGCCGGTGGTAAATTTTCTAATAAAAACTATCAATTCTCTGGTGGTTTACATGGTGTTGGTATTTCGGTAGTCAATGCGTTATCCAAGCGCGTGGAAGTGACCGTTCGTCGCGATAGCAAAGTTTATGAAATGGCTTTTGAACACGGTGAAAAAGTTCAAGAGTTAACTGAAACTGGTACCGTTGGCCGACGCAATACTGGTACTCGCGTGAAATTTTGGCCAGATGAAAGCTATTTCGATTCATTTAAATTTTCGGTAACTAAGCTTAAGCGTATTTTAAAAGCTAAAGCGGTACTATGCCCAGGGCTAACCATTAAGTTTCATGACAAAAATGAAAATGAAAAATTGCAATGGTGTTATGAAGATGGCCTAAGTGACTACATTAAAGAAGCGGTTGGTGACAGTGTTAGTTTGCCGGAAGAGCCATTTATTGGCACTTTTTCGTCGCAACATGAAGCGGCAGATTGGGCGGTCACTTGGTTACCTGAAGGCGGCGAAACCATTTCAGAAAGTTATGTTAACTTAATTCCAACCATTCAAGGCGGTACTCACGTTAATGGCTTACGCCAAGGCTTGTTAGAGTCAATGCGCGAGTTTTGTGAGTTCCGCAACTTAATTCCGCGTGGGGTAAAATTAACCCCAGATGATATTTGGGATAAATGTAGCTTTATCTTGTCGGTAAAAATGCAAGATCCGCAATTTGCCGGTCAAACTAAAGAGCGCTTATCGTCACGTCAATGTGCTGCATTTGTTACTGGCGTAGTAAAAGATGCGTTTAGTTTATGGCTAAATGAGCATACTGAAATTGCTGAAGCTTTGGCTGAATTTTGTATTTCGAACGCCCAACGTCGATTAAAAGCCGCGAAAAAGGTAGTACGCAAAAAAGTTACACAAGGGCCGGCATTGCCGGGCAAGTTAACGGATTGTGGCAGCCAAGACCCAGATAAAACCGAACTATTTTTAGTGGAAGGTGACTCCGCGGGCGGTAGTGCTAAGCAAGCGCGTGATCGCGAGTTCCAAGCGGTGATGCCACTGCGTGGGAAAATTTTGAATACTTGGGAAGTCGAATCAGGACAAATTCTCGCTTCACAAGAAGTGCACGATATTTCTGTTGCCTTAGGTATTGATCCAGATAGTGAAGATTTATCAGCACTTCGTTATGGAAAAATCTGTATTCTTGCCGATGCTGACTCTGACGGGCTGCACATTGCCACCTTATTGTGTGCGCTGTTTACACAGCATTTTTTACCACTTGTACGTGCGGGTCATGTCTATGTAGCGATGCCACCGTTGTACCGTATTGATGTCGGCAAAGAAGTATTTTATGCACTAGATGAAAACGAAAAAGAAGGCATATTAGATCGCATTGAAGCGGAAAAGAAAAAAGGCAAAGTTAACGTACAACGCTTTAAAGGCTTGGGTGAAATGAATCCAATGCAATTGCGTGAAACTACAATGGATCCTAATACTCGTCGCTTAGTGCAGTTAACCGTGGATGAACATGATGAAACCATGGAAATGATGGACATGCTGCTATCGAAAAAACGCGCGGGTGATCGCAAAGATTGGTTACAAGAGCACGGTGATAGAGTTCAGTTGTAAAAGGAATATCAGTGCTAAGGTTTAGAGCCTAGATATCAATTTCAAAACTGTAGGTTAGCTAGAATTAAAAAGCCTGATAATTTATTGATTATCAGGCTTTTTCTTTAGCGATTTTAGCTGAGGTAAAAGCTCGTTAAGTGATGCTTCTATTTGCTGCTGAATTGGCAAGTGCTTAGTATTTAAATAATGGTAGTAAACCATGGGCGTAATGCCAATCGACTGGTGTGCCCTTTGCGGTGCTACACTTATGGTTTTATTAAGTGTTGGGTTTAAATATTTAAGATTAATTACATAGTCAACGCGCTTTTTCTCAAACAATTCAAATGTTGCATCAATATGATTGATAATGGCGATATTGGCGGTGATTTTTTGTTGTAAGTGGTTTTCGATTATTGTCAACACGCCTTTGTCCATAGCAATAAAAGCTTGAGGATCAAAAAACGCGTTTTCATCACAGTTTACTTCAGCCGCACATGTTAGTAGTAATTCTACTTCTAATAACGGCACATTCACTTTAAAGGTGTTAGCCAATTTTGAATTAACATCTCTTACGCGCATTAAGTCACCATCAATGACCCCAGCGTCAACTGCGTCAATACGGCGCTCTACCGTGGTATCAACAAAGTGAACATCATAACCAATATTGGCGTATCCCTGCTTAATAATTGGAATAAGCAGCTCTTCCGCCGGTAAACCTATTTTACTGAATACTAAGTTTTTTTGTGTTTTTGCTTGTGTTGCCATACCAACAAAGAGGCCGATAGCAAATATAGTGACGGCAATGAAAAACTTATGAGTTGATTTGTTAAGCGTGTTCACAAAAAGAGTCATTGATGAAATCCGTTGCAGGTATTAGCGCCTAATACCGATAATGGTTAGGTGTATTCACGGCAACATAGTAAAGGTATAAGGGGTATGTTGCAAATTATTCGCAGGCAACTGAATAGGGTAGTGTTAGCTAAATAAAAGAGCATTAGCTAGCAGCTAGTGAGCGCTTTTTTAAGCGAGAGGGAATTATTGACTAACAAATGCCGTTGGAATTTCCCAGCTGGTTTGCCAAATTTCACCTTGCCAATTTTCAATGGTTAACCACACTTTATCTTGCTGTGAAATTTTAGGCGATGCTAAGGCATGAACATGTTGGCCATGACGGCTGCCGTGTAATATTCCTTCATGAAATTGCTGAAACTTAGTTATTGCCAGTGGCTTTTCACCAATGTTTAAATAAGCCTGCCTAAGGTCTTTGGCGTCTCCTTGATTAAACATCACCATAAAATCTTTCACGTAAACACCGTGATGAGAATAAGGTGGGTTCAAATCAAAAGGCATTGGCGAAACTTGAAAGTCGCCTATGGTTTTAGCTTCCCAAACATCTGGAAACACAGGGTTAAGAGAGTGATAAAGAAAATAGATAGGCAATATTAATAGCAAGCCACTTAAACTAAATTTATGCTGACCTAACCAGCGCGTTACTGGTGTAAAAGTTAAGTTAATTGACATGATTAAGGTCTCTATTTTCGGTATTTGAAGTGTTGATAGCTGGATCAGTAATAGTTGATTCATCAAGATCAATTTTCGATGCCGGTAACTCGGTTGCGTGGCGCTGTAAAATTTTGGCATTACGGCTGCCCCAGATCATAAACCCAGTAATTGACATACCACTGATAATCACGCCAAAAATAAACCACAGTGCTTTGGTCCATAAACCGCCAACGTTTCCGTAGTGAAGAGGGTCGGTAATATGGGCGATGGTTTGAGTGATATTCATTTGACTAGGCGTATATTGATGAACAATAGCACCAGTCCATGGATCTACCGCATAATTGTATGAATAGCTGTCGTAAAAAACATCGCCAGCACTGCCGAATAATTTATAAGTGTCGCGGTTGTGCTCTGGTAACATTACATAGCTAGGGGTAAATTCTGGTTGAATTGCTTTTACTGCTTCCATGACGTCATTTAGGTTTTTGGTAAAGGCAGCTGGCTTTCCTTCACTCATAATAGCCGGCATGGTGACGGTTGGCGCTTCTGGTTCTATTTCAATATCAGCATGCCAAATAATCGCTTGTACTAAATACCAAAGCCCAGTCAAACTCATCAATAGTAAAAACCACATCGACCAAACACCAGAGAGTTTGTGTAGGTCGGTCACTAGGGTTTTCTTCCCTTGATTTACTCTAACTTTTGGTGCAAAAAATGAGCGCCAAAACTTTTTGTAGATCACTATGCCAGTGATTAAAGCGCCCAGCATAACAATAGCCATCAGGCTGACAAGATAGTAACCAAGGCTGTAATTAACATGCCATGGAAATAATAACCAACCATGCAGTGACCGCATAAAATTGATAAAGGTCATATCAGGATTAATTGATTGAATTTCACCCGTATATTGATTGACATAAGCAATGGCATAAGGATGATCTTTGTCGGTAAAAATTACCCCATGCACTAAATACGGCTCAAAAGCTACAACGGCACTGACATCGGCGGTTGGGTAAGTATTTTTCACCTCTTTAACTAATTCTGCTATTGGTTTTGCCGGCAGGTTTTCAGGATTGGTTGCTCGAGCAGCGGGATTGGTTAGCCACGTTAACTCATGGCTGATCACTGAAATAGTGCCAGTGATACAGATAAAACAAAACAGTAGCCATATTGGTAGTGATAAGTAGCCATGAATTTTAAACCATAGTCGATAGTTTGATTTTGCCATTTTTACATTTCTTTGTTTTAGACTAGCAAGCGGATTAAATGTCTTAATTCAGTTATTACTGAACCAAGCTAGGAAAGGCTTGCTGCCATTATAAGATTATCTTTATTGTTACAACTTGTCAATGGTATTCTAAATGATAATGATTCGCAATAGTGTTTGTTCGTTAGGAAATAGTGATGTTAAGAAAGGAACTGATTAATAAGCAAAGTGAGACGCTTTGTAAGAAGTTATGTAAGAAGTTATGTGAGAAGCTGATTTAGAAGTAGAGCTGTATGGCTTGTTAATCCTTAGTGTTAAAAGTCTTTTTAGGTAAAGAGTTTATGACTAAAGCTAGCATACTGTCACTAGCATACCGTTACTAGAAAACGGTAATTATAAAACAGGTGCTAGAAAACAGTCTCTATGATACATAGAGCGCTAGACACGAACAGGAAGACTAGATCTTGTCGAAAAAGATAGATTTAGTGCAATAAGTAGCTTCACCGCTCTAATTATTAGCGTTATAAATAAATGCAATAAATAAGCTGCATAAATTAAAGCCAAAGAGCGGTCGAGTTTACCAAATGTGAATGAACTAGCGCTTATGGCAATCTGTTACATGCGGTTGCGTTGCCACTTTTTAAAATAGGGTAAGAAAAATAAATACATGCCCGTTAACCATAAAACAAATAGCACTATAGCGACAGGTAACATTAACCACAGGTTGGCATATTTTTGAAAATAAGTGCCGTCATGTAGGCTTTCAATAAATTCTGAGTTGCGATAAGCAACCTGTAAAATTTGGCCATTGCTACTATCGAGCTGAATCTCCCAGCTACTATTTGTTCGTACTTTTATAACCCCTTTGCTAGGGCGAACATCAAGTCGGTCGATGTCATCCCAACTATTAACCTTTGCTTGCTCTACTGTTTTTGCTTGGCTTAAAATTTGTTCAAAGCTAATGCTTGGTAGTGTATTTATACCTTTTTGAGTAGGTGGCTGAAGTACAGCAAACTCTTTACGTACCAACAGTAATATGCCCGTAATAATCACTAATAAAACTGGTAAGGCAATAATTAAGCTGCCCCATTTATGGGTCGTGCGATTAAAGCTGGAAAATTTCATCTGGTTAACTCTTTCAACTTGCTGTGGCTGCTAATCACTGGTTAATTTGAACTAGATGGGCAAGCTTGAGGTTGTTGATCTACAGTTTAAATATAATGCTATTCTAACGAAATTTAGATAGAGGTCGCCAGTGGAACTGTCTGTTAGTTCACGTAGTTCATCGCTAAAATGGTGGCTAGAGCTTGCGTTATTATTTGGGGCTATTTGCTTAATGCTCTTAATTAAAGGTAAGCGTTTTAAACGCTTTCGACTTACCAATAAATTTGGTTTTAATAAACGAATTACCCAAACCTTAGTTTTGTTTTTTGGCGTGATGCTCTCTACAAGCCTAGTTTTTGTATTAATTGCGCCAGAAGCTATGTTTGATTTACCTGTTCATTGGCCGCAAGCTTGGCTGCTGTTACTGGTGCTATACCCTTTGTTTTCAGCGATACCACAAGAGTTAATTTTTCGTACGTTCTTTTTTCATCGCTATAAACGCATAATTCCACGTAAAAAGCATCGAGTTTGGCTTAGCGCAACTAGTTTTGGTTTTGCCCATATTATTTATGGCAATTGGGTTGCGGTGATTTTGGCTATGCTTGCAGGTTATTGCTTTGGTCAGACCTATGCCGCCTCTCGCTCAACGTTACTCGTTGCATTTGAACACAGCCTTTGGGGTGTCTGGATATTCACGCTAGGGATAGGACAATATTTTGATTTATCTCGCCTAGCAATTGCTCATTAAATACCAGACAATTAGTTACAACAAAAAGTTACAACAATTTCCCACAATCTAAAACAATAACGCACAATAAGCTAAGTGTTACTCAACAAGTTTGCGTTAATCACCAAAAAGGAAGTGACAGTGAACAATCACAATCGAACAATTTGTCATGCTTCAATTGGCACTAATGATTTAACGGCAGCCAAAGCCTTCTATCAACCGCTATTCGCGGTATTAGACATTGATCTGGTCAGTGAGTATTCTCACGCACTGGCGTTTGGAAAAGGCTATCCAGAGTTTTGGGTACAAATACCATATGATAAGCAACCTATGTCAGTGGGGAATGGTACCCATTTTGGTTTTGTTGCTAAAAATAAATCCCAAGTTGAACTGTTTTACCAAACGGCATTAGCATTAGGTGGTGTTTGTAATGGAAAGCCAGGGCCACGTCCCGATTATGGCGAGCCATATTATGGTTGTTTTATTATAGATCCCGAAGGCAATAAAATTGAAGCTAGCTTCTGGGACTTTGAATTTAAAAAATAATTTAAGCTAATTATTTGTTTATATTTGAAAATATCGCTAAATAAACGATAAGTGTATTGACTTTGCTTGTGTGCTAATAATCGATATACTGCAATGTAATAATAATAGATGGAAGTAGTATTGGGTGCTAAGTAAGTACTATCCTAGTTTTGATAACGCTTGTATTAAAATCAATGTTGCCATCACTTCCTTGCTAACAACGGCGTTAAATTTCGCCTTGTTTTTGGGCATCATTTTTTTAGCAACAAGTCATCATCAATTACAAGCACAACCAATGTGGCAAACCTCGATTGCTACGCCATCACTTATCGAAAAATTAGCCCCTATTAAAGTTCTGGCCGACAGCGATCAAAAAGCGGCGATTAAACAGTTAAATGCACTTAAGCCTGATTTAATCAACTACCCAGTGGTAGAGCAGCTTGAGTATTATCATTTATTAGCAGAAACCTATAATTTAATTGGCCAGTATCGACTAACTCAAGCAACGGCTGAACAAGCCCTCATTTTAGCCTCTAGTTTAATTTCCCCAAGTATTACCATTGCTAAATTATCTTATGATTTAGGTTTTGCTTTAGAGTCATTAGGTAACTTAAATAAAGCACTTGAGCAATATTTTTCAGGTTTAGAAGTAGCTGAATCACTTGAAGATCAAAAAGAAGTGGCCAATGGCTTGATTAATATCGGCGCTATTTATTATCAAAGCAACAGATTGTCAGATGCCATAGTCACCATTAATGAAGCTGCTGTTATTGCCGAAACACTAACCGACCAAGAGTTAAAAGGTTATGTCTATAGTGAGTTAGGCATTTTGTATGGCAACCTAGGTGAAGCAGAACAAGCCAGCGAGTATTATCAAACATCTTACCAACAATATATGGCCGCTGGTAAGCCGTTATTAGCTGTCAACAATTTACGTAATATTGCTATTGGCTATTGGGGGCAAGGTGAACATGAACAAGCTATTGAAGCTTACCAGCGATTACTTAAAGAATTAGAGCCGTTAAATAGTGTTGAAATGTTATTTAGTGGCTATATCGGCTTAGCAAGAGTTTATGCGCACGAATCCATGAAGTCGTATGATTTAGCTTTTGAGTATTTAGCGAAAACTGAACAGTTATTATCAAAGGTTGAACATCATGCGCTACGTTTAGAGTTTTTGATAGATAAAGCGCAAATTCTAAAGGAAATGGGGCGTTACGATCAGGCACTGCAGGTAATCGACGAGGGTTTAACATTATTCCATAGTAAAGTGATTAAAGCCGAGCCGTTAAATGAAGCCGCTTTGTTAGTGCAACGCTCAGAAACCTATCGTTTGACTGGGCAATATAAAAAAGCATACGACACCTACCAGCGCGTTTATGATTTAAATATGGAGTCGATGGAAAATAGCAAAACCGAAGCTGTTGCAGAACTTAGGCTGCAATATGAAAGTCGTCGAGCTGATATTGAAAGGAATTTATTAGAAAATAAAAATAAACTCGAAAGTAATGAATTAGCTGAAAGCCAGCAGTCAGCAGAAAGTAAGCAACGATATATATATCTGGCTGGCGTTGTCGCGTTAATTTTTGGTTTTTTATTACAACAATTGATTAAGAGCCAAAGGCAATTACTGACCGCATCGCGTGTTGATGCATTAACTAACGCGTTAAATCGGCGGCGATTTACAGAGCTTGCTCATCGAGAGTTAGCCAAAGCGAAAAGACAAAAGTCATCGGTCGCTTTGCTGTTGATTGATTGTGATCATTTTAAAGCGATTAATGATAATTATGGTCATGGTTTAGGTGATGACGCGCTTAAAATCATCAGTGACTTAGGACAGCGACTTTTTAGCAAGCCAATGGTCTTTGCGCGATTTGGCGGTGAAGAGTTTATTGCCTTAATACCTCAATGTGATGTCATGCAAGCTCAAGAACTTGCTGAGCGTTTTCGTAGTGCTATAGCAAAACAGCCATGGAATAGTGAGCGCAAATACCAACTCAGTGTAAGTATCGGTGTGACGACAACACAAAAGGTTCAAAGTTACCAATTTGAAAAGCTATTCGAACAAGTTGATCAACTGCTATACCAAGCGAAAAAAGAAGGGAGAAATCAAGTATGCGTGTGATCATACTCAGCTTCTTTTTAACTTTTTTGATCGCCGGTACTAGTTTAGCTCAAGCGCCACAGAGCAAATTTGAACAATCTTTTGAAGTAAGTAAGTCTTTGCTCACTTTGGTAACTCAAGTTGAAAATCAACAACTAATCGACAAGCAGATGCTTGAGAAACTATTGGCTAATATAACACCTAAAAATGATGCTGAACGTTTACTGGTTAATTATGCGTTAGGATTATTTGCCTTTCAGCACCAGCGTTATCAAGAGGCAATTGAGCTTTTAGAGCAGGCGAATAGTTACCATGATAAGTTACCAAAATCGTTGCAAATAACATCGCCTTACTTTCACTTTCATCAAGTGATTTCAGGTGCTTATGTTAAGCAAGAAAACTATCAACAGGCCTATCATCATCGCCGCACTTATTTAATTGAATATGGCGACGCCTTTGAATTTAAAGAGCAACAGTTACTAACCGAGTTAGAGAATAAATATCAAATAAAACAAAAAGAACAAGTTAACCAGTTGCTTGAACAACAAAATAAGTTAAAACAGGCTGAAATTAGTCGACTAGCACAGAAGAAGCAGCAGCAAGAGCGCAATGTTTTGGTATTGATTTTTATTTGCGTGGTTTTTTTATTAATGATTATTCGGCAGTTGCGTGTTAGATATCAATTAAAAGTAATGGCGCACACAGACATGTTGACTGGACTGAGAAATCGCGCCAATTTATTCCACAATGCACAGCGCGTAATTGCCACGGCACTTGAACTAAATAAACCATTATCTGTATTGGTTATAGATATTGATTATTTTAAAAAAATTAATGATAAATATGGTCATCAGGCAGGTGATGAAGTACTTAAAAATGTCGCTAAATTAGGCGCTGAAGTTATGCGCTCTCGTGATATTTTCGGTCGTTTAGGCGGTGAAGAGTTTGTGGCTATTTTACCTGATGCCGATATCGATATCGCCCACGCAATTGCACTTAGGTTCAAAGAAAAAATAGAACATTACCCGTTTAGTTTTGTTTCGGAGCAAAAGCCATTCACCATTGATGTAACGGTCAGTATAGGAGTGGCACAACTGCAAAAAAATGAAACAACTGCAGATTCATTAATTGGTGCCGCAGACATAGCAATGTATCAAGCGAAGCAGGCGGGTCGTAACCAAGTGAGTATATTTAACTCATAATCAGATCAGAAAAACGACTATTTGTGTTAACGACATTAAAATCTAACGCTTAGTTGTTTTTTCTGATCAGATAATCGGCTAAGCTAGCAATGATCGTTGTGCGGGATCCTAGATCTCATAACCGACCAAGAGAAAAACAATAACTAAGCAGAAGCCTCGTATTTTAGGAAAATAATTCATGTCTGATGTGCTCGAATACAGCCTCGAAGGTATTGAACAAGTCCCACTAAGAAAATTCACTGAAGATGCCTACTTGAACTATTCAATGTATGTCATCATGGATCGTGCCTTACCGCATATTGGCGACGGGTTAAAACCAGTACAACGTCGCATTGTTTATGCGATGTCAGAGCTTGGCTTATCGGCATTAGCGAAATATAAAAAATCAGCACGTACTGTTGGTGACGTTTTAGGTAAATTTCACCCTCATGGCGATTCTGCGTGTTACGAAGCTATGGTGCTGATGGCGCAGCCATTTTCATATCGTTACCCGTTAGTTGATGGTCAAGGTAACTGGGGTGCTCCAGACGATCCTAAATCATTTGCTGCCATGCGTTATACCGAAGCAAGGCTTTCTAAATTTAGTGAAGTATTATTAGCTGAATTAGGGCAGGGTACGGTAGATTGGTTGCCAAACTTTGATGGCACCATGAAAGAGCCGAAAACGCTGCCAGCACGTTTACCGCATATTTTATTAAACGGTATAACCGGTATTGCCGTTGGTATGGCGACCGATATTCCGCCGCATAATGTTCGCGAAATTGCTAATGCTTGTGTTCATTTAATTGAACAACCAAAAGCTGAATTACCTGAATTATTAGAATTTGTTCAAGGGCCAGATTACCCAACTGATGCTGAGATCATCACCCCGAAATCCGAGATAGAGAAGATCTATCAAACCGGTCGTGGCAGCATCAAAATGCGGGCGGTTTATGAAGTTGAACACGGTGAAATTGTTATTACCGCACTACCTCATCAAGCATCGGGTGGTAAAGTATTAGAGCAAATCGCTGCGCAAATGCAGGCGAAAAAACTGCCAATGGTGGTAGATTTACGCGATGAATCAGATCATGAAAACCCCATTCGCTTAGTGGTGGTGCCGCGCTCAAACCGAGTGGATACCGAGCAGTTAATGCAACATTTGTTTGCCACCACTGACTTAGAAAAAAATTACCGCGTGAATATCAATATGATTGGCTTAGACAATAAGCCAGCGGTAAAAAATCTACAGCAAATATTAACCGAATGGCTGGAATTTCGTCGTGAAACCACCCGTCGTCGTTTGCAATATCGTTTAGATAAAGTACTCGCGCGACTACATATTCTTGACGGTTTATTGGTGGCCTATCTAAACATTGATGAAGTCATTGAGATCATCCGCACTTTCGATGATCCGAAAGCGGAATTAATATCTCGCTTTAATTTATCTGATTTGCAAGCTAATGCAATTCTAGAAATTAAATTACGCCAATTAGCAAAATTAGAAGAAATTAAAATTCGTGGCGAGCAAGAAGAGTTGAACAAAGAGCGTGATCAGCTAGAAAAAACCTTAGGCTCAAAAGCGCGCATGAATACCTTACTTAAAAAAGAAATTTTAGCGGCAGCAGAACAATATGGTGACGATCGTCGTTCGAAATTGGTTGAGCGCGATGAAGCTAAAGCGCTGTCTGAAAAAGATCTTGTACCAAGTGAAGCGGTCACGGTTGTGGTATCAGAAAAAGGTTGGGCGCGTTGTGCGAAAGGCCATGATATTGAACCTGAACAAATGAGTTACAAAGCCGGTGATACCTTCTTATGTGCCGCAAAAGGGCGTAGTAACCGTCCGGTAGTCTTTATTGACTCCAGCGGGCGGGCATACACCGCAGATGCTCATAGTTTACCAACGGCGCGTAGCCAAGGTGAGCCGCTAACGGGCCGCTTTAGTCTTGGCTCTGGCGCGTCATTTACCAAAGTAGTAATGGCCGATGATCAAACAAAATTCTTATTAAGCTCAGATGCTGGATACGGCTTCGTCGGCAGCTTTGCTGATATGATCAGCCGTAATAAAAATGGTAAAGCACTATTAAGCTTACCGGCAAACGCAAAAGTGATGTCGCCACGCAAGATTAATGATTTTGAAGCAGCGCTGTGTTTAGCCATTACCACTGAAGGGCGAATGTTAGTATTTCCGGTTAAAGACTTACCAGTACTTAGTAAAGGTAAAGGTAATAAAATTATTAATATTGCTTCGGCCAGAGCTAAAGCCCGTGAAGAGTATGTGACCTTATTGGAAGTGATTTCGCCAACCGATGCCATTACCTTGCATGCTGGTCGCCGTAAATTAACGTTAAAAGCTAATGACATAGAGCATTATCGTGGTGAACGTGGTCGTCGTGGTAATAAACTGCCGCGCGGTTTACAACGTGTTGATCGCATTGAAGTTGAGTCAGTGGTGGTGGAAACCGCTGAAATGGCTGACGCTGTTGATGAGGTGAATAGCACTGGTAGTAACTCTGAAACTAGCGTTGATAGCCAAGGTGAATCATAAGCACAATGGCTGTGAATACGTATGCACTTGATTGCATCGAAATTGCTCAGAATTGTAGTATGAGGCTGATGATATAGACATGCTGTTAAGCGAGTATTTAACTTCCCTTGGTTAGATATTTAATAGTGTTTTTGTAAAGTTCACACGTTTTTTAAGCACACTAGCATCACTAGTGTGCTTTTTTTATAAATAATCGCGCTATAGTTTACCGCCATAGTTTGCTATAGAAGTAAGTGAATTAATGATTTAACGCAAACATTAAGTTTGACCGTTGATCACTGCGTTACAAATAAATAAAACAATGGACGCAATTGTTGGGGAAATTTATGAATTCAACTAAGCCTAGCTTAAGCTTTTGGCAAATCTGGAATGTCAGCTTTGGTTTTCTGGGGGTGCAAATTGGCTTTGCACTGCAAAATGGTAATGTTAGCCGAATTTTATCTGATTTAGGTGCTGACTTATCCTCGCTTTCACTATTTTGGCTGGCAGCGCCAATCATGGGGTTAATTGTACAACCGATTGTTGGAGCCGCTTCCGATAAAACTTGGAATGGCTTAGGCAGGCGTTTACCGTTTATTTTAGGTGGGGCAATTGTTGCGGCAATGGCAATGGCATTATTACCTAATGCTTCGATGGTGGTGGCTTTTATTCCACCGATGATTTTTGGTTTGTTTATTTTCGCCATTAAAGATGCCGCATTTAATGTAACCTTCCAACCTTTCCGCTCACTGGTATCCGATATGGTGCCAGATAAACAACGTAATTTAGGTTATTCAGTACAAACCTTATTGATTAATATTGGCGCAGTGGTTGGCTCTATTTTGCCATTTTTCCTAACTAACGTTATTGGTTTAGATAATTTATCCTCGCAAGGTGAAGTCGCGCCATCAGTGATTTGGTCGTTTTATATTGGCGCTACTGTGTTATTAGGCTCTGTGCTGTGGACGGTATTTCGAACCAAAGAATACCCACCGGAGCAATACTATGCGTTTAAAGGCATGGATGCAGAGGCTGTTGCTAAAGAGCAGCAAGCCACTAGATCATTGGGTGAGCGCTTAGCTGGCTTCTGGGTTTTATTTAAAGACATGCCCGTGATAATGAAACAATTGGCTATCGTGCAATTTTTCTCATGGTTTGCCCTATTTATTATGTGGACTTATACGCCAGCGGCAATTACTCAACATACTTGGGGCGTTGCTATTGAATGGTTTGATCCAGCTTATATTCAAGCGGCTGGCGGTTTACCAACAGATATTGCTGTAGCTAAAGGCTCGGCAGGCGATTGGGTGGGAATTTTATACGCTGCCCAAGCATTATTTTCCGTGTTATTTGCTATTGTGCTGACTAAGCTAGCAAATGTCTTCGGCCGTAAATTAACCTATTCGTTAAGCTTAGTGGCCGGCGGTTTAGGCTATTTAAGCTTTACTTTGTTTCAAGATCCAACGTTGACTCAGGTTGATTTGTTGATCACGCAAGTGGAAATTCCACAAGGGGCTTTAGGCCTTGTGTGGTCAATGGTGGGGGTAGGTATCGCCTGGGCAGCTATTTTAGCCATA
The DNA here is from genome assembly GCF_053470325.1 of Colwellia sp. MEBiC06753. Lineage (NCBI taxonomy): Bacteria > Pseudomonadati > Pseudomonadota > Gammaproteobacteria > Alteromonadales > Colwelliaceae > Colwellia > Colwellia sp. MEBiC06753. The sequence continues at coordinate 65,330 of NZ_JBQMTM010000010.1, forward strand.
CCTTATGCTATTTTAGCTGGCGCTTTACCTGCTGATAAAACCGGGGTCTATATGGGGATTTTCAACTTTACCATTGCTGCACCGCAAATTGTTTCTGGTATTGCATCAGGCTGGATTTTAAGTAATGTTTTTGGCAACCAAGCGATTAATATTATTATGTTGGCTGGTGTTGCCATGTTTTTAGCGGCAGCGTCAGTGGTTTTTGTTAAAGACAATGCAGACAGCGAATAGCGCTCAGAGTTGAATTAGCAATATAAAAAAAGGAGCTGATGCTCCTTTTTTTATATCAATTTACTAGCGAATTAAGCGAACAAGTTACATGACGCTAGCTTTATTGACTTGTTTTAACTGCCACATGATTTTCGCACTATAACACTGGTTGGCATTAAAGTGGTTTTAACTTCTTCACCGTGAATTAGTTTGATTAAGCTGTCGACTAATAGCTCTCCAGCAAGCTTTGTATTTTGCTTTGCCGTGGTTAATGCAGGAAAGGTAAAACTGGCCATTGGGATATCGTCAAAGCCAATTACCGCCACGTCTTCTGGCACGTTAAGGCCATGTTCTTGTAATGCCCGCATAGCGCCAATTGCAATTAAATCACTAGCACCAAACAAGGCATCAAATGTTACGCCAGAAGCGAGCAAGGTTTTGGTGGCGATATAGCCTGATTCTTCCGTTGAAATAGCGTCTACTTGTTTTGATTTATCAGCAACTAATTGATGATCAGCCAACGCTTTGCTATGCCCTAAGTAACGATCAAAAAATTCCGGCGCGTGGCTAGATGCATCGCCAATAAAGGCAAAATCTTTGCGGCCATTTAGAATAACATGTTCGGTGAGCTGATAACCGCCATGGAAGTTATCGCAGCCGACCGAAACAATTGGTAAGGTTTTAACATCGGCGCCCCAACGAACAAAGCGAGTGTCTTGCTCAATCAGTTGGATGAGTTTTTCTTCGTAATCAACAAAGTCACCATAGCCTAATAAAATAATGCCATCGGCTTTATTGCTGTCTTCAAATTCGGCATGCCAGTCATCATTCATTTGCTGAAACGAAACCAGTAAGTCATAACCTTTGTCAGAGCAAGCTTTGGTAATGCTGCCAAGCATGGTTAGGAAAAACGGGTTAATTAAGCTGTCATCATTGGTTGGATCTTCAAATAGCAACAGCGCCAAAGTGCTACTGTGCTGAGAGCGTAAATTACTGGCGTTCTTATCGACCTTATAATTTAGCTCTTTCGCGATAGCTTGCACGCGAAGGCGAGTTTCTTCGTTTACCAACGGACTATTGCGCAAGGCACGCGATACTGTTGATTGAGAAACGCCTGCTCGATAGGCAATATCAAACGATGTGGGCTTTGATTTCACAAACTAGAACCAAACAAATACGAATATGCAAAATATTACCGTTAACTTCATGCTAAGTACATATTATACCAATAGAAATAAATATTTAACCTATTCAGAGCTACGTTAGGAAAGTTAGAACAAAGCAAATTGATGCTGGTGTAGCATTCTCCATCAAGACAATTTGTAAAGTTGTCACTTTCCTGACGAGTACCCGAAGGGCGAGTTTAAACGGCCTATATGCTGCGTTATTGATCTTGATAAGCGAATAACCATTACCCGCAATCAAAACCACGCCTACATGGATGTTGGTGCTTAGGTTTTGCAGGAGCATAAAACCTGTGCCTATAAGCCGTTTAATTCTCGCTGAATGATCAAGTATTTAATTTAATTGGTATGAAGCTTAATATTATTAAACGAAGCTAGAGAGTGATACGCTCTAGTTTAGTGAAATTAGTCATTTACTAATAAACTTCTAAAACTTGTTTTATAATCAAACACATCAAGTTAAATGTTTGCCTAATTAAGAAGGTGCTTCTTTGTCTGCTAAATCATCAGCTGTTATTCGTTATTCGGTAATTTGCAGTTTTATTCTGTTATTTGTTTTAGTTGCTGCAAACATCAGTAATCACCTTTCAACACAAAATACGCAAAGTTTTGATTTTGATAAAGCGCCGATATCGCTTAACAGTAGTTATTTAATTGATAACAACAGTCTATTAACAGTAGAACAAGTTGTTGGGCAGTTACCAAATTTTATTGAGGAAAAACCGTCAGATATTCCATTTAAATTGGGGGCTGAAAGTTATTGGTTGCTGTTTACCTTAACCAATAGCAGTGACTTAGATGCTGCGCTAATGCTGCATATTGATAATACTATGTTAAGCGATCTTGAAGTGTTTGCCGTTGCTAATGAAGCCATTATGCCTATTAACCAAGCATCTTTACATGACACAGCATTTCCTTATTTATCCATTAAATTACCTCAATTTAGCCAACAACAACTTTTGCTTAAACTTAAAGCGGGTGGTCCTCCAACCATACCTTTGCAATGGTATGAGGCTGAACAACTCCAAACTCGAGAAGCGTTGACGCGGCTATTGTTTGGTGCGGTCATTGGCATTTTTGCGATTATGGCAATTTATAATTTAATCATCTTTGCGGCGATTAAAGATAAAGTCTATGCCATTTATCTTGGTTACTTGATTTCGACCTTTTTAGTATTAGCGACAGTAAATGGCTTTGGCTACCTAATTTTTTCTGCTGAGTTACAGCAGGTGTTACAACACTATTCGCTGCTATTTCACTACAGTCTCTTGTTATTCTTATTGTTATTTACCACATACTTTCTTCAACATGAGCAGGACAATCGTTGGCCTTATAAATTGAGTATTGGTTTTGCTGGGCTGTTGGTGTTATTAGCTATTGTTACACGCTTTGTTCCGCACGCCTTGCAAGCGCAAATATTTTTTAGCTTGCCGCCTCTGTATTATGCCTTGTCGTTGTTATTGATGATGCTGAAAATGCGAAAGCAATTAAGCTGGGCAAGATTTTACTTTCTTTCTTGGATACCGCTTTTGCTAGGCGCTGCCGTTCAACCTCTGGCAATGTTTAACTATCTCCAGTATTCGTTTATTACGCATAATGCTTTTTTAATTGCGGTGGCAATTGAAATTGTTTTTATGGCATTTGCGCTAGCAGAGCGCATGCGTATGCATGAAAAAATTCGGCTTCAAGAAATAAGTTACCATCCAGATACTGGCATAGTACGTAAAATTATTATTGAAAATCATATTGATAAACTTATAAGAAGAAAGAAAGCTAAATTTAGCGTATTGGTTATCAAACCTGAGCATATTGATCGTGTAGGGCTTTATATTAGTAGTAAAATGAAAAATGAGCTTTATAAACGAATTTATAAAAAACTCTCATCTTTATTTGTCTACAACGACGCAGTTGAAATAATTGGCGATCGCGGAGAAAAAATAGCGCTAGTTAATGGTAATGCGTTAAGTATTATTATTAATCATCGCCACAATCATCAACCAATGGCGACCATAGTCCAATCAATTAATACCTTAATAGAAGAAGCTTATATTGTAGATAATCTACAATTGCCACTTGGCGCGATGGTTGGTATTGCTAATTTCCCTGAGCATGGTGACGCTGCATTTGAGTTGTTAAATAAAGCGCAACAGGCACTGCTAATCGCTGAGTCTAGCCCAGGTAAATGGGCCTATATTGAATTGCAGCAAAGTGAGCAAACCAGTTATCGATTGCAACTGGCGGCAGATATTAATCAGGCAATAAACCAAGGACAGTTTGAGCTATATCATCAGCCGCAAATTGATTTAAAAACCATGAGAGTCTGTGGCAGTGAATGTTTGATCAGGTGGCAACACCCAGTTGAAGGCAATATTTCACCGTTGGAGTTTATCGCCATAGCCGAAGATATGGGGCTAATTAATAGATTGACTCAGTGGGTCGTTACTCAAGCCTTTGCTCAGCAAAGCGTTCTTGCCGCCCACGGTTATAAAAACCATTTAGTTTCGATTAATATCAGTGGTAAAGATTTGATCGCAGAAGGCTTTTATGAGTTTATTGCGGAATCGCTTGCCAATGCTGAGCTTTTAGCTAATAAAGTCGTCTTAGAATTAACAGAGTCGGCATCAATTATTGATAATGATTACGCAGCAAATGTGATTAGCCAACTTACTGACTTAGGCATAACCATTAGTATTGACGACTTTGGTACTGGCTACTCATCGTTAGCCTATATCGACAAATTACCCTTCCAAGAGCTGAAAGTTGATCGCCAGTTTGTCGAAAATGTTTGTGGTGATAAAAAACGCAAAATTATTGCTGAGGCAACGGTAACCATGGCCAAGGGGTTAGGCTTGGAAGTAGTAGCTGAAGGTATTAATAGCCAAGAAGATGAAGATACGTTAAGGCAATTTGGCTGTGATATTGGTCAAGGTTATTATTACGCTAAGCCGATGGCGTTTGATGATTACTTGGAGTGGCTTGGCGGAGAAATTAATGGTCGTTCACCGCCACCATTGGAAGGAGATTTTATCCCTAAATCTGCAACGCTAAAAAAGTAATAGTAAGCGGATAAAAAACAATGTGTTGTTCTGATATAGGTTAGAAGGTCTTAGGACGGGACAGCGTTAAAAAATAGGCCAGCTATTCGCTGGCCTATTTGCTTGAGGGAGTTTACTTGAGGGCGTTGGGTAAAGGGCGCATTAGCGCTATGGCTTTTGCTAACGCTGTTTAACAAATACCGCAGTAGTAAAGCCAGGAACGCTAAATTTCCCGTTAGATACTTTGCTTTGCTGGGTAATAGTGTCATGACCTTTTGCCTGAATTGGATGCAAGCTAAAGCCTGCCGCATCTTTTACCGTGAAGTCGGCAGTTTGTGGTGCACTGTTAAAAAGCACTAATATTTCGCTGTAGTTTGTATCGACTGTTTCTGATTGCAGGCTGTCATCAAGGTGCATCACAATCAGCCCCGGCTCTTGTTGTTTGCCAGTATTTAAAAATGATACCCGCTGCTTAATTTGCTCGCCGCGGGTTAGCCTAAATAATGCTGAGTTAGTGCGAATTGCCATAAACTCGAGAAAGACATTTGCCGCAAAGTTGATGTCCTTTGCACTTGGTTGATCGCTGCCGTTGTTTTCTGCTAGTAAACGTTGAATTAACGGCCAATTTGCTTGATCTTTTTCTGCTGGCGGTAAGCCAACATTATAAAAGTTTTGTTGCTTGCTAAAATCGACGCGATTAAACCAGTCGCTGTAATCGTAACTGTCTCTTAAGTATGATTTTGAACGCAGTAATTCGCTACCCATATGCAAGAATGGAATGCCTTGCGCTAACATGGCGTACGATAGGCTTTGATTATGTAATCTTACGCGCTCCTCTGTCGTCAGGTCGGTAGCATTACGGTACTGGTTATTATCCCATAAGGTTTGATTATCATGCTTTGATACATAATTAATGGTATCGGCAGGATCTAAAGCATAACCCGTTGGTTGGTCGCCATAAGGAATATCTTGCCCAGTAACCTCATTGCCAAAGCGATCGGTAAGAGGGAAGTCTTTTAAGTTACCGGCTAAGCCAATACGCAATTGATCGAGTAATAATAAATGATTCGGCGCTTGCGCAGCATCCACTTGGTTTAGTTCATTGGGTTTTGTTGCCAAGCCATTGCCAATACCTTGATTGCGACGAATATCATCCCCTTGCACACTAATACCTGGACCTCGCACGGCATCGCGCAGTCGATCGGTAAAGGTACCGATTTCTGTACCGCCTAATTCTAATTGGCTGGCTTGAACAAACTGGCGATTATTGGCGACTTCACCAAAGTTCCAGCCTTCGCCATAAAAATAGGTATCAGGATCTACTGCTCGCACCGCCGCACGGGCTTTTAACATCGCCGCTTTTGGTTGATGCCCCATTAAGTCAAAACGGAAGCCGTCAATTTTATAATCTCGTGCCCAAGTCACTAATGAATCAATCATTAGCTTTTCCATCATCACTCGTTCGGTGGCGGTGTTATCACAACAGGTCGACTGCTCTATTTCGCCGGTAATTGGGTGTAAGCGTTGATAGTAGTTAGGGATAATTTTATCAAGCACAGAAGTTGTTGCTAATCCTGCCTGATGAGTGTGGTTATAAACCACATCCATGATCACCCGAAAACCTTGTTGGTGAAGGCTTTGTACCATTTCTCTAAATTCGATAATGCGAGATTGACCATCAGGATTTATCGCATAACTGCCTTCTGGTACTGTGTAGTGGAAAGGATCATAGCCCCAGTTATATTTATCAACTGTTTTAAGCTCGGTCACTAAGGCTTGAGCATCCCCGGTGCTAACATCATAGCTTGCTAATAACTCTCCAAGTGTTGCTGACGCGTCAAAATCTTTGGCACAAATACTGGTATTAGGGGCAATTTGGCAGACTTGCGCTAAGCTTGATTGCAAATCAATCGCTTGATTTTCAGCTTCGTTAACCGTGCCAATATCAAACACTGGCAATAAATGGATATGGGTTAATCCTGCTTGTTTTAACGCTTTTAAGTGTTTGCCACCATTTGATTTTTCATCGGTAAATGCCTTGTATTTACCGCGAAAGGCTTCATTGGAAAGCTGTGATTCAGCGGCGCTAAAATCACGGACATGCACTTCATAAAGTACTGCATCTTCAGGGTTAGCAATTGCTGGTATATTTTGCTGCTCCCAGTTTTTAGGTTGGGTATCTGCATTATTCAAATCAACAATTTGAGAATAAACACTGTTGGTTGATAAGCTTAAAGAATAAGGATCTGTCGTGGTTATTGTCTCAATTTTATTCGTTGCTGGATGCCAAAGATTCAATTCATATTGATAAAATAGTCCGGCATAATCGCTCGGTAAAAGCGTTGACCAAACACCTGTGTTGCTGTCTTCTTTTAACGCGATAACACCATCAGAACTTTTGCTCGTTGAAATTGTGCTCGTTGAAATTGGCGTTTTATCGCGATTAAATAGCTTTAGTTTTACCGTGTTCGCCGTTGGTGCCCAAAGCTTAATTGATATACCGTTATCGGTAATAGTTGCGCCTAAATCACTTACTTCATCAGCATCATTGTCACCTCGGGTATAAATATCATCAATCACTTCACCGGTTTGAACATAAGATATCTGGCTACTGCTATTTAAGGTTTCACCATTTAATACCACCAACGGCTGCTTTAACCACTGTTTGATGCTCGCTTGATCTAGGCTCAATTGGAATGCCTGAAAAGTGCTAAGGTGCGGATGCTTTTTTATCACCCAGCTAGGCATAGCAATTGGTGATAGTTGAGCTGATTCATCCGGAGTCGTTGAGTCATTCGTCGGCTTGATTGCTAGTTGGTAGCGATTGCTTTTATCTGAACTGGCCAGTAATAAAATATCGCTAGTTAACCAATGAGCGCTGTGATCAATTACTTGATTGTGAGCGTGCTGCTGCTGGCTGGCTGATTGTTCAGAGGGCTCGGTATTATTGCTTTGAGCAGATTGCTGTTTTACTGGTTGGCAAGCCGCAGCTAAACACAACACAGGTACAATTAGACCAAGCTTGTTAAAGGTAAATTTATACATAGGACGTTACTCAACATGATCCCGTTTGTTAGAGCATAGCTGCTATTGTCATTAGCGAGCGCCTAAGACAAACGCCAAGGGTAATAACAGCGCTACAATTTCGGGAATTTTTCTTATTTAACTATGATCAAATGGTAAAAACTTACGATGATGAATGACATCAGCTGCATACGTATTCAAATCAATATCCCTATGTCGCTTTGCTGTTTTGCTCGAAATAGCGGTAGTTAATTTCTAGAATAGCAGCAGTTTTATCTTAATTTTGGAATGCTATGCAGTTTCGCGTTATCACTTCTTTGACTAAACAAGCGCTATTTGTTGGTGGCTTGTTTATTTGTGCTTTTAGTTATTCGTTAAGCGCTTGGGCGGGCTACAAATCTCACCAACTTATTGATAATCAGCTGATTGTTAATGCAAGCTCAGCGCAGCAAGTATCGACTCGCTTAACGATTGCTGCTTATCAAAATGCTGGCTTTGCGGTTACGTATGACAGCCAGTTTCACGAAACCCTGCCATCGTTTGCTATTGCGCCAAGTGCTCAGTTAATTGCGTTTCAAGTTTTAGAATCTGAAGAGTCTTTGGTATTAACCGCGGGTGAATCACGTGCCATTGTTGATAAAGCGTCAATGACAATTGCCTTTTACCATAACGATAAGTTATTGACCACGCAGCGTAGCTTTAATGATAGCGCCGAAGGTATCGGCTTTGATTTTGCGATTTCAGCACAAGAACAATTACTAGGCACTGGCGAGCGTGTGCTTGGTATGAACCGTCGTGGTCATAAACTGCCACTGTATAACAAGGCACATTACGGTTACACCACCGAGTCAACGCAGATGTATTATGGTTTGCCGGCAATTATGTCGACTAATAAGTATGTGTTGTTGTTTGATAACTCAGCTAAAGGCAGTCTTGATTTAGATAGCCAACAACAAAATCAATTATCGTTTTCAGCTGTGGCTGGGCGGGCAAGTTATGCGGTGGTTGCCGGTAATAGCTATCCTGAGTTAATCCATCACTATGTTGAGTTAACCGGTAAGCAGCCATTACCGCCGAAATGGGCGCTAGGTAACTTTGCTTCTCGCTTTGGTTATCATACACAGCAAGAAGTACTGACAACCGCTGAAAAATTTGCTCAAGATGATATTCCGCTAGATGCAACCGTGCTTGATTTGTACTGGTTTGGTAAAGATATTCAAGGGCATATGGGCAATTTGGATTGGGATAAAACTGCTTTTCCAGAACCTGAGCAAATGATCATTCAGTTACAAGCTGATGGTGTTGAAACCATTGTTATCACCGAGCCATTTGTTTTATCTAGCTCGAACAAGTGGCAGTCAGCCATTGACAGTAATGCCATCGCGGTTAATAGCGACGGTCAGCCATATACCTTTGACTTTTACTTTGGTAATACCGGCTTAATTGATGTGTTTAATAGTGATGGTCGTAATTGGTTTAATCAAGCATATCAACAACTTAATCAGCAAGGTGTTACTGGTTGGTGGGGCGATTTAGGTGAGCCAGAGGTGCACCCTGATGACATTATTCATCGTTTAGATGACGGACGATTAGTACGTGGTGATGCTTTACATAACGTTTATGGTCATCAATGGGCGAAAATGGTTTATAACAATAGCTTAGCGTTTGCTCCGAATCGTCGCCCGTTAGTGATGATGCGTTCAGGGTTTGTTGGAAGTCAGCGTTATGGCATGATCCCGTGGACCGGTGATGTTAGCCGCGAGTGGGGCGGTCTCAAACCTCAAGTAGAACTGTCATTGCAAATGGGGCTGTTGGGGCTTGCTTATACCCATTCTGATTTAGGTGGCTTTGCTGGTGGCGAAGTGTTTGATGCTGAAATGTATACTCGTTGGTTGCAATATGGCACCTTTCAGCCGGTTTATCGACCACATGCACAAGAGCATATTGCCCCTGAACCGGTATTCCATGATGAAAAAACTAAGGCAATTGCCCGAGATTTTATCAAGCTGCGTTATCAAATGTTGCCATATAACTACACGCTAGCTTATGAGAATTCAGTGTCAGGGATGCCGTTAATGCGCCCGCTAATGTTCGAAGATGAAAGTAATTTAACGTTAGTTGCTGAGAAAAATAGCTATCTTTGGGGCGATGCATTTTTAGTTACGCCAGTGACAGATCCTGGTGTGAACTCGGTAAAAGTACATATGCCACAAGGTATTTGGTTTGATTTTTGGACTGACCAAGAGCTTAACCAAGCGGCAAATGGCCAAGCGATTGTTGATTACCCAACAGAACTAACAACTATTCCAGTGATGGTCAGAGCGGGGAGCTTTGTGCCGATGGCAGCCGCTATGACTAATACCAAGCAACACGATCAATCACAGCTGACATTGCACTACTATCATCACGCAAGTGTACAAGCAAGTCGTGGCCAATTGTATGAAGATGATGGCATTAGCCCAAATAGCTTGGCAGAGCAGGCATTTCAATTGTTTAACTTTAATGCACGCTTTTTAGAACAAACGCTGATGGTGGATATCACGCGATCGGGCAACAGCTATAAGGAAGCGCCATCGGAAACCAGCACAGAATTTATTGTGCATAATTGGTCGACGGCACCTAATTCAATTGTTATTGATGGACAAAAGCAACCGATAGTTTATTCCAAACAAGGCTTTAGTCTTGCTAGTGCCGGAGGTTATTGGTCTGCAAAAGATAAAACGTTGCATATTAAACTGAGCTTGGACGCTGCGAACCAACAACTAGCTATTCGATAACAACCGTTATCGAATAGCTAGCTAAAACGCCTGTCGCCCTGTTTTAATGCGCCATTAATTGATGGCGCAAATTGACCGAATTGTGTTAATTATCTCTGCTTTCTCTTTATCTCTACTCTCTTTTTGCTTCACTTCAGCGTGGTATCAGTTGACAGCAGTTTAACTATGATTAGTTAAAAAAATGTGAAGTTTAGCGACGACATGCCTTAAACGTATGACACGACCATGATTTTGCATACGTATTCAAAATTATGCAAAACCGCATTTAATAGGTCACTTATCTAAATCCAATACGTAATGAGTGAGTGATAGCCTTTGTCAGCAAAAATATCACTACACTCTTGGTTAGCTGTTGTAAATTAAGGGTTTTAGGCTATACCTAGTAGGTGGGCTTAGCAAAAATAATAATAATTAAGCCCATAATTAAGCGAAAAGTTGTTCAATTAAATCTCAAGGTTGTTTTTTTATTGACTATTTACTCGAATTTTCATGGTTCCATGAATACGTATGCAAAATATGTTTTTAGAAAATTGACCCACTTATATTAGGTTATCCATCTTTTAGGTGGACCTATAAATATTTAAAAAACAAGAGTCATCGCGTCAGCTGGATGCTGAATACAATTAAAATCAACAAGGATGAAACGGGGGAGAAACCTACATGTTAAAATTTAAGCCAAGCAAAGTTACACTTGCCATGCTTTCTAGCGGCCTTATGGCTGTTGGTGCACCTATGGTCGCTCAAGCTGCTGATGAAGCCGCAGCCGAGCAAGAAGTAGAAATTATTGAAGTTCGCGGTATTCGCGGTGCTTTACAGCGTGCTCAAGCGATTAAAATGAGTGAAAACTCAATCGTTGAAGTAATTTCAGCAGAAGATATTGGTAAATTACCTGATACTTCAGTTGCTGAGTCACTTGCTCGCTTACCGGGTGTTACTGGTGAGCGTCGCAACGGCCGTACTAGTGGTTTATCAGTGCGTGGTTTTAACGAAAACTTCGTTGCCACTTCATTAAATGGCCGTGAATTATTAGGTATGGGTGACAACCGTGGTGTTGAGTTCGACTTATACCCAACTGAAATTGTATCGAATATTGTAGTTTATAAGTCGCCAGAAGCAGGACTTTTAAGCCAAGGTATTGGTGGTACAATTGATCTTCAAACAGCCAGCCCATTAAATATTTCTGAGCGTGTTATTACCTTTAACGCTAGTTATGAAGAAAATGGCGACGAAGCGGCTAACCCTGATTTCGACAATAATGGTCACCGTTTATCATTTAACTATGTTGATAAATTCTTAGATGACACATTAGGCCTTGCTTTAGTTATTGCCTCTCAAGAAACGCCACGTCAGGAAAACCAATTCCGTGCTTGGGGTTATGCTGATACGCCTGAAGGTGACAAAATTTTAGGTGGTCACGATTCATTTGTTCGTTCTGCAATGCTAGAGCGTGACTCGTATGCTGCTGTTGTTGAGTATGCACCGACAGACGATTTAAAAATTCAATTTGATGCGTTATATATAGATTTCAGTGAAAACGATGTAAAACGCGGTTTAGAAGAAGGCGGTCCTGAGTGGGGTGGTGCAAACTACACTGCAACAAGTATTGATAATGGTTTTGTTACGGCTGGTTATTGGGATGGTTTCCACTCAGTTATTCGTAATGACGGATTAAGCCAAGATGCGGATTTAACCACATTTGGTTTGAATGTTGAGTATGCACTTAATGACAACTGGACACTAACTGCCGATTTATCAACAGGTGAAGTGAACAAAGACATTATCGATGTTGAAAGTTACTCAGGTGTTGGTCGTGCTGGTGTTGATGGTCGTCCTGCTGCAGCGCGCTCTTGGGAAATGACTTCTTCAGGTGTGGTTTACGGTGCTCACCCAACCTTATCAAGCCCAGATTACACTGATGAAGACTTAATTCGTTTAGCGGGTCCTCAAGCTTGGGGGGCTCCAGTAATTGGCGCATTTGCACAAGATGGTTTTATTAACCGTCCTGAGTTTGAAGAAGAGTTAGATGCCGCGCGTTTCCAAGTTGATGGTGTAGTTGAGTACGGCATTATCTCTGGCATAGAAGCTGGCGTTGCTTACTCAGATCGTCGTAAACAGAAAATTAATGAAGGTGACTACCTAACCGCACCAACTTTCCCAGGTGATGGTCCAATCCCAGAAGTATTAGGGGTGGCAAACCTAGGTTTCTTAGGTATTGATGGTGTATTAGCGTATGACAGCATCGGTCTTTATAAGAGTGGTTATTACAAAGCAACACCTGCTTCATTAGTGCAAACTGACCGTTTAGGCGACACTTACGAAGTTAAAGAAGAACAAACAACAGTATTTGTTAAAGTTGACTTAGATGCTGAGTTTGGTGATGTAATGATGACTGGTAACATTGGTTTGCAATATGTCGATGTTGACCAAAAATCTACCGGTTTCTCAACTGTTGAAAATGCTGAAGGTTATGTTGAAGCAACAGCAGTTAAAGGCGGCGCATCATACTCTGATGTATTACCATCACTTAATTTAAATTTTGAAGTGGCGGAAAACCAGTTTGTTCGTACCGCTATGTCAAAAGTAATCTCTCGCCCACGTATGGATGATATGCGTCCAAATGCTCGTGCGACTTTTGATTATAACGATAACCAAATTAATAACCCTAACCCAGAAAATGGTCCTTGGTCAGGTAGCTCAGGTAACCCAGAGTTAAAACCATATGAAGCAAATCAGTTCGATTTATCATATGAAAACTACTTTGCAGAAGACGGCTACTTTGCGGCAACCTTCTTCTATAAAGACCTTGTTAACTGGCACCGTAGCACCCGTGTATTAACTGACTTTACGCCAGTTTACATTCCTGAATTACATCAAGGTTCAGAAGGTCAAGCACCAGCAACATTTAACGGTTTTGTTGATGCAAACGTTGATGGCTTTAAAGGTTTTGTACGTGGTTACGAACTTCAAGCAAGTTTACCATTACGTCTAGTTAGCGATGTACTTGAAGGCTTCGGTGTTGTAGCTAGTGCCACTTTCCTAGATGGCAAATTAAAAGCTAATGAAGAAATAGGTATTGGTGAAGGTGATGTTCCAGGCCTTTCTGATGAGTCATATGCATTAACCGCTTACTATGAAAATAGTGGCTGGGAAATCCGTATCTCAGGTACGAAGCGTTCACCATTTGTAACTGAAACACGTGGTGGTAGCTTAGCGTTAACTGAGATTGGTCGCCAAGGTCAAGAGCTTTGGGATGCTCAAATCGGTTACGATTTTGATGAATCAGGTATTGAGTCATTAAAAGGCTTACGTATTACCCTACAAGGTCAAAACTTAACGGATGAAGACGATGTTGAAGTAGACTTAAGCGATTCTCGTTTAGTGAATCGTTATCAGTCATTTGGTCGTAACTTTATCTTAGGTTTAAACTACCGTTTCTAATGACTTAATTTAGTCTATTTAAAAGCCTGCTAAATATGATGTTTAGCAGGCTTTTTTATATACAGGATGTATGGTATGCCGCGGAGTCAGGACGACTAGGAGCGGCTATATACAGGATGTATGGCTGAAAATTGCTCCTGCATTTTCAGCATTTCCACCATCTTTGGTGGTTGTATGCTGCATAAATCGCATAGCCGGACGACTAGGAGCGGCGAATAAAGTGGCTGAACAGTTTGAACTCAGGTAGGCTATTTTAAAATAAACAATATTTATCCTCGAAAAGAAATATAAGAAAGATAATAAAAGCGTGTTGTTCAATGAATAATATAAAAAAAGTAGTGATCTTAGGTGGCGGCACCGCAGGCTGGATTTCAGCAGCATTAACTAAAAAGCTGTTAGGCAGTGCAGTAGATATTGAATTAGTAGAATCTGATGATATTGGTACGGTGGGCGTTGGTGAAGCGACCATTCCGCCGATTCAATTGCTTAATAGTGTTTTAGGAGTGAACGAAGCAGAATTTCTGCGTGAAACTAAAGCCACGATCAAGCTTGCAATTAAGTTTGAAAACTGGAAACAGCAAGGGCATCACTATTATCACTCATTTGGCGCAGTCGGTCAGGGCTTGGCATTTTGTCACTTTCACCATTTACTAAAGCGCGCAGGCCAATTAGAGGATGAGTCTAATCTTTGGCAATACGATCTGAATTATCTGTGTGCTGAGGCTGGTAAATTTGCCAAAATAAATACCAAAGATCCAATCATTGAAATGCCTTATGCCTATCACTTTGATGCAGGTTTATACGCTCAATTTTTACGTAAATTCAGTGAAAAACTTGGCGTAGTCCGAACCGAAGGGCTGGTAGAGTCGGTAGAGCAATGCCATGAGTCAGGTTTTATTAAAGCACTCAATTTAAAAGGTGGGCAGCAAGTATCAGGCGACTTATTCCTCGATTGTTCAGGGTTTCGTGGGTTACTTATTCAGGAGACCTTACGTACAGGTTATGAAGACTGGAGCCACTGGCTACGATGTGATCGAGCAATTGCTGTGCCTTCTGAGTGTCATCAGCAAACAAAACCCTATACGCGTTCAATTGCCCACAGTGCTGGCTGGCAGTGGCGTATCCCATTACAACACCGTAATGGTAATGGCTTGGTTTATTCCAGCGCCCATTATGATGAACAAACCGCTACTGATTTGTTAATGGCAAATTTAGATACTAAACCGCTAGCCGACCCTAAAGTTATCCGTTTTCAAACAGGCAGACGTTATCAGCAGTGGCATAAAAATGTGATTGCCGTAGGCTTATCCAGTGGCTTTTTAGAGCCATTAGAATCAACCAGTATTCACCTTATTCAATCGGCAGTGGTTAGGTTAGTACATTTATTCCCGCATCAGGGCGTAACAGACGATTTAGTTAATGAATACAATAAACAGTCGAAAGTAGAATTTGAGCAAATTCGCGACTTCCTTATACTGCATTATCACGTTACTGAGCGCACAGACAGTCAGTTTTGGCGTGATATGCGAGCAATGCAAATTCCTGATAGCTTGGCGCATAAAATTGAGATATTTAAGCAAAATGGTCGCTTATTCAGAGAGCAAAATGATCTGTTTTTAGAAAACTCATGGCTGCAAGTTATGGTAGGGCAAGGCATTATTCCCCAAGATTATCATCCGTTAGCTAATAGCTATAGTGATGAAAAAGTGAATGGCTTACTTGAAAAAATTAAACAAATTAAGTCAGAGCCTGTTGATAAATTGCCTAGCCATGATGAATTTATCGCTAATATGTGCCGATTATAATTGTGACAAGTACAGGTAGTTATCGTGACAAATAACCCGTTAAATATGGTTATATTAGGTGGCGGCACCGCAGGTTGGATGGCGGCAAATTTATTTGCTCAGCGCTGGGCTAAGCAGCAAGTTTGTATCACTTTAGTCGAGTCGCCTGATGTCGGTATTATTGGTGTAGGAGAAGGTTCAACACCTACACTAAAACGATTTTTTGAAACGCTTAATATTCCTGAAAGTCAATGGATGCCTGCGTGTAATGCTACTTACAAACTTAATATTCGCTTTAGTGGCTGGTCGCCACAATCGGGCGTTGCCAGTTATAGCCATCCATTTCCTACTCAGTTAGATACCTTTACTAAACGTGCATTTTTAGTTAACTGCCAAACACGCAGAATGGGGCTTGATACGCATACAACTCCCGGTGATTTTTTACTTAATGGGGTATTAGCGAGTCAAGGTAAAGGGCCGCAAACGCCGGAGAATTTTCCATTTAATTTAACCTATGGTTATCATTTCGACTCAGGGTTACTTGGCGAGTTTTTAGCAAACTATGCACAGCAGCGGGGGGTTAAACATCTTAAGCGTCATATCAAGCAAGTTAACCGCGCTGACAATGGCGATATTGCCAGTTTAGTTGATGAGCAAGGCCAACAGATCTCAGGCGATTTCTTTATCGATTGTACGGGTTTTTCTTCGGTGTTAATGCAACAGCACTTAGGGGTGAAATTTAACTCTTACCAAGAAAATTTATTTAATAATGCTGCGGTTGTGATGCCAACCCCAATTAGTGACAATATTCCGGTTGAAACGCTATCTACCGCGTTAAGTGCTGGTTGGTGTTGGAAAATTCCACTCACCAACCGATTTGGTAATGGTTATGTTTATAGCTCGGATTTTATTAGTCAAGATCAGGCAGAACAAGAGTTTCGCCAACATCTAGGTATGCTAGATAATGAGCAGCCGGTTAATCATCTCACCATTAAAGTGGGCTGTTTAGCCAAGCATTGGTCGCATAACTGCTTAGCTCTAGGTCTTTCACAAGGCTTTATTGAGCCACTGGAAGCAACAGCACTGCATTTGGTGCAAATTAGTATTGAATATTTTATCTCGCAGTTTGAAGCGGGGAATTTTAGCGCACAACACCGAGATACGTACAACCAATTTATGAGTGAACGATTTGCCCGAGTTAGAGACTACATTGTTGCTCATTACAAATTAAATACACGAAATGACAGTGATTATTGGCGCGCTAATCGAGACAATCAGCAGTTGTCTGAATCGTTACTGCAATTATTAGATGTTTGGTTTCGCCGAGGCGATTTAAGTGCTGAAATAGAGCGACAAGGTATCAGCAGCCATTTTGATACGGTTTCCTGGCACTGCTTATTAGCGGGCTATGGTGCGTTTCCGCCATTGCATCGGCAACAGCCCAATCAAGGCGATCTTTACCAAGAGCAAAATGTCGGAACTTTCTTGCAAGGCTGTAGCTTAAATTTTTCAAGTCATAATAGTAACTTAGCTAGTATGTAAGTTTGAAAAGCTTCTAGGTCTCAACATGGTTAAGCGCTGAGCTAACTGGTTAGTTTATTAGCCAAGTTTATATGTCTAAGAATCCTTCGCATTAAACTGGCGATACTGTATCGATGGAGTAAATGCGGTTCTTTCCGCCGCGCTTTGCATCATAAAGACGTTTGTCGGCTAATTTAATTAATGAATCTATGGTGTTAGTTTCTTGAGAAAAAGCGACACCTAAACTTACCGTAATATTGATGGTAACTTCTTGCGTTGCTACCGGTGTTTTTTCAATATTTTTGCGAATATTTTCAGCAATACGGCCAACCTGTTCGGCCTCAATATTGGTGAGTAATATTAAAAACTCTTCTCCACCCCAGCGCACAACGGTGTCGCTATTTCTGACGGTTGCCAGTTGTAAACGGGCAATATTGGTCAATACCTGATCACCAAAATCGTGACCGTACATGTCGTTAACTTGCTTAAAGTCATCAATATCGAGCATGATAATGGCATGTTGATCGCCTTGTCGTTTACTGAAAAACTTCAAGTCTTTAACCTGTTCATTAAATCCACGACGATTATATAAACCAGTAAGCTCATCATGGCTGGATAAATATTGCATACGCTTTTTTTCAACATTTTCAACATACAAGCCTTTTGATAATTTAAAGCGCATGTACTCGCTATACCAAGCTAACGCCACTAGAAATGTTGAGGTAATAATATAGGTTTTTTTCTCATCTATTGTGTATTCCCCATGTAAGCCGGCACTGGGGTCAATAAAGAACACATAAATGACAAATGCCTGCACCAGCGCAATATAAGGAATTGCTTTAAGGTGACCTATGGTTAATACCAAGCAAGGTAAAAACAGGTTACACCAAAGTAGGCTGGAGGCATCAGTGTGTTGTGCTGAGCCAATAAATGACCCTAAAAACAAGTTTAGATAGATGATGGCAGGTAGAAAATGAATACGGCCAATATCTTTATAATAGTGCATATAAATTAGGCCAAAAACTGATAGCACTATAGCGATGAGATTCGATAAAGCGTCAAGGTAATCACCACGCATGACATTTGCGTATAAGTAAAAACTGCAAAATAACACAAAGGCGCTAAACGCTAACTTATAGAGTTCGCGCTTAAACTTTTGCTCATATTCCGCATAAGACTGAATCTTAACTTTCATACTAATAAACTACCTTGTTTCTAGCCTAAGCATACCTTAATTGATTGAAAAATCGACAGTAAAAGAGTGGTTATTAATTTAACTTAACCAACTTATTGTTATTTAATGGGTTATTTTTGTCGTGTTAATGACAGTTACCTGGCTTTTGAATACGTATGCAGGGCGTTGAGCTGGTTGGGGGATACACGTAACGTCAATATTAAGGTTGAAAAATAATCAGCCGTATTTCGATATGAAATAGCTAAATAACAATTATAAAAGCAATAAAAAATATAATGATAAAAAAGTAAGTGAGTTGATATGTTAGCGATACAGCAGCGCTTGGCTAAGCGTTTTTATATGATCCTGAGTTTACCGGCAACGGCAATGGGCTTCGCGCTGTCGGTACAAATATCAGCCCTTAGTTGGATACTTACCACACAGTTTGGATTAGATATTCATCAAGTGGGGTTAGTTTGGGCTGCTGGTCCAATTGCCGGAATTTTAGGACAAGTGATTGTCGGTATGATCAGTGATAATGTCTGGTTCTGGCAGGGGCGGCGTCGACCGTTTATTCTTATTGGCGGCGTGCTAGCAGGGCTAATGTTATTGGCTCTGCCTAATATTGATATTGTTGCTACTAGCTTAGGTATTTCTGGTTTATTGGGCGTTGCGATTGCAGTGGCGCTGACTTTAGATTTATCGATAAACATCAGCTTCAATCCAACCCGCGCCATTATCGCTGATGTCACTCCCGCAGGTGAAGCGCGAACAAAGGGTTATACTTGGATGCAAACCGTTTCAGGTTCGTTCGGTGTGCTAGCCTATGCTATTGGTGCTGTCTGGGGCAATTTTGTCTTAATTTATTTCGGCGCCATTTTGGTGTTTGTTTTATCAATCGTTCCGCCATTCTTTGTTAAAGAGCCTGCTCAGTTAGCTGTTGAAAATATTGGTGATGTAACGTCTTATGGTTTAGTCACCGTTATCAAAAATATTAAACCGTTATGGGGGTTTCTAGCGTATGATTTGTACGCAATTGTCCTGCATTTATCAGGTATCAAGAGCGAACACTACTGGGCTGAGCTTATTGCCGCGCTAATGACGCTGGCACTAATTATTCAAACCGTTGCTGCAAAAGAGCAAGAGCAGTTGGCCACTAACCATGCTGGCTTTAAAAAAGTACTTGCCGCCCATTCATTTAGTTGGGTGGGAGTGCAAACTATGTTTGTGTTTATTTTCGCGTTTTTACAAGACAAAATGCCGAGTATTACTGATGAGCAACTGGGGAGGATAATTGCCATGAGCTTTTTAGTATTAAGCGCTGTGGCGGCATTATTACCAGCCCTAGTGCTAGAACCTATGGCGAAAAAAATTGGCCGAGTTAAAACCCATACTTGGTGTATAGCCTCTATGGCAGTTGCCTATGGTCTTGTGTCAGTACTCGGCAGTAATCCTATTATGCTCTACGGTTTAATGGCATTGTTAGGTATTGGCTGGGCAGCCATTATCAGTTTACCGTTTGCTATTATGTCGGAAAAAGTTCAGCAATCGCGTATGGGGCTTTATATGGGGCTGTTCAACTTATCGGTTGTGTTGCCACAATTATTGGTGAGTTTAGGCATTGGCTTAGTGATCAGTAAAGTTGAAGATAAGAGCATAGTGTTTCAAATCAGTGCTGTGTCGCTGGCGATATCAGCCTTGGTCTGGACGCAAGTTAAAGAAAATCAGCTAAAAACTCAGCATAAATGACCTAATTAAGCTGCGAGAAAGCGTAGATATATAGGTAATTAGGTTTATAGCTAGGCTAATAAAAAAGGAGCGTTATGCTCCTTTTTTTGTGTGTTCTTAAAGTATAGGTTATTTAAGCTCGATAATTGTCACACTAAGTGGTGACATAGCAATAGTTAAATGACCATCGTTTAAAGAATATTGACTGCTGCCCGTATCATAAATGCCATGGCTAATTTGGTGATCAAAGTTAAAGCTGGTGGTTGTCGTTTTATTCGCGGTATTAAATAACACTAATTGACGTTGACCTGAGTCAAGCGCGCGAATAACGGCAAATAATTCTGCTTTATCGCTGCTGTAAACCACTGTTTGTTTACCGTATTTCAGTACGTCATTTGCTTGATAAATTTTAGCCATTTCAGTGAATGCTTGATACAGCGGATGACTTTGATCAAAGTTATCATCAGCGGTCGTTTTAGACGTACCTAGCAGTACATCATCGTTATAACTGGCAACAAGGGAAGGCATCATATCTTGGCGTGAGTCATGGTTGCCGCCATCGCCAACAAAACCTTGTTCGCTACCGTAATAAACAACAGGCATACCACGTAAAAAGTACATCATGGCGTGAGCAAGCTTAACGCGAGCCAGACTTTCTTCTGTGGTGTAATTATGCACGCTAGCTTTTAACATCCAAGCAAAGCGTCCCATATCATGGTTGCCAATAAAGTTAAGTAAGTAATTGGCGTCATATGGCTGGTTGTAATTATTTTGCTGATATTTATCATCTTGATTAAACAATTCAACCAGCTTATTGGTGCCTTGCTGCTCTACTAAGACATTACGTACTGCGCCTTGAAAACCAAAGTCCAGCACTGAGGGGATTTTTCCCACTGTGGTAAAGTTACTCAGCACATTTGGATCGCCGCTATAAACTTCACCAAAAATAAAGAATTTTGGCAAACCAATAGATTGAGCATGCGCCATTAGCGCAGGAGTAAATTGTTGCCAAAATTCAATATTTACGTGTTTAACCGTATCAATGCGAAAACCATCAGGCTTAAACTCATCAATAATATTTTTAAAAATATCCACCATGCCGTTAACTACGGCAGGATCGTCGGTATTAGTATCATCTAAGCCGAAGAAGTCGCCATAAATTGAATTTTCACCTTCAAAGGTTGAATCCCCTTGGTTGTGGTAATACTTAGGATTGTTTAACCATAAAGGCTTTTTCAGTTGTTCTTGTCCCTTAGGAATAAAAGGCGTGTAAGTGTCACCTGCGGCCACTTGTGCTAGTGTTTTATATTGGCACAACTGCTTGGAATCAGACCACATTACACCGGTTGCGCCATGACATTCCTGATATTTAATCACATCCGCGGTGTGGTTGGTGATAATGTCGAAAAACACCCGAATATTATTGCTATGGGCGGTATCAATAAATTGTTTTAAGTCAGCATTGGTACCTAAATGAGGATCAATTTCGGTAAAATCTAGTACCCAATAGCCATGATAACCAGTGATGTCACCTTGTACAGCTTGGTTACGTAAAATAGGCGTTAGCCAAATAGCGGTGATACCCATATTTTTAAGGTATGGAATTTTCTCAGTTAGCCCCGGAACATCGCCGCCATGAAAATGACCTTTCTTGGTTTTATCTAAGCCACCTTGTGAAATAGCGATTGTTTTTGAACCTTGATCATTGCTAGTATCCCCATTGTGAAAACGATCGGGCAGTACAAAGTAAAACACTTCATCACGCACATCTCTGGTTAAATAGTGGGGCAGATCTGCTAACTCAGGTATAGGCTGTGTGGTAATGGGTTCAAGCTCAGTTGCCACAGACGGTGTAGTATTAACGGAAGGCTTGGTTGAGTCACCATTGCAGCCCGTTAGGCCTAAGGTAAGTAAGCTAGCAATAATGGCTAACGTCATTTTTGGTGGTTTGATCATCATAAAAGTTAGTTGTTTTTTCTTGTTAAGTAAGTGTTTTGTTAGATTAGTCTGTTTTTCGTCAAGCTAAAGCGCGCAATTTATTAGATTGCGCATTATTTGTTACACAAAAGTGGAGCGCTAAAAACTGGCATGTTAGCGCTTAGGACGAGCAGTCCGCATCGCCTCGGCTAGTTGCACTACAGCCTCTGCCTGAGCGAACTCATCTACGGTTACCGGCAGCTTTTGACGCCAATTCGGGTGTTCATCAACCGTGCCCGGAATATTAACTTGCTCTTGAATTTCAAGCGCATCTTCCATTGGGATCAACTGAATACGGCTAGGAGCCAGCGCCAAGAATTTCTGAACAGCTAGCGTTAGTTCTCGGTTCATGGTCGCAGGCGCTTGGCTTGGCGCGTTATCCATATCAATCACCTGCATATCATTAAGCGCGGCAATTAAGTTAGCGCGATCATTAATTCGACCTTCGCGATCAGCTACGCCCATCGCCTCATTTGGATAAAGATTAAGTTGCTGGCGCCACTCTAGATCTCGACCCGTCCACCAACCGGTAAGCGTCGGTAAATCATGAGTTGAAATGGTGACCATAGAAAGCTCAGGATACATTTCTGGACGCATAAATAATCCAGATTCCCATGTTTCAAAGTACAGCACTTTATAGCTCAGTAAACCTGAGGCTTGCATGGTTTCACTAAAGCCTGCTGGGACTGTCCCTAAGTCTTCACCAATTACCACACATTTTGCACGACGTGATTCCAAGGCAATAATGCGCAAAATATCATCGAGCGGGAAAGTAATGTACATCCCTTGATTGGCTTTCATGCCAGGTGCTACCCAGTATTGACGCATTAAGCCTAAAATATGATCAATGCGTAAGGCGCCAGCATATTGCATATTACTGCGAAGCGCTTGTACTAAAGGTTGGTAACCTTGTTCTTGCAAAGCTACAGGGTTAATCGGTGTTAAACCCCAATCTTGGCCTAAGGTATTGAGTAAATCAGGTGGTGCGCCAACTGAGGCGCCAGCGACATAAACCGCTTGATCTGACCAGACATCAATACCGCTGCCATCACAACCTACGGCTAAATCAAGATATAAGCCAACAGGCATACCTTGCTGTTTTGCCGTTTGTTTAGCCGCAGTTAATTGGTTATGGGCAAGCCACTGCAAGTAAGCAAAGTAATCAATACGCTCAGCATGACTTTGTTGAAATGCTTTAACCTCAGCAGAATCTGGTGACTGGTAAGCCTCTGGCCATTGGCTCCAACCATAGCAGTTGCTGTCTTTGGCGCGAAAATATTCATAAAGCGCTTCAAAAGTTGTGTGGCGCACAAGTGCTTCACCATTGCTTTGCTTAAATTGCTCAAAGTCTGTGCTGCCTTGTTTAATAAAGTCGTTATATAGAGCTTCTAACACTTGGTATTTTAGGTGAGCAACCGCCACGTAATCGATAAGTTGACTTTGCTTAGCGTGCGCTAGAGTCGCTTGAAAGTCTTTGCTGTTAACAATGGCTTGAGCTGATTTGCAGCCGTTAAAATTATCAACCGCCGTGACATCAATATACATGGTATTTAAGAAACAACGGCTGGTTGGTGAATAAGGACTAATATGCGCAGGATTATTTTGGTACAGCGGATGTAATGGATTTAATCCAATTGCGGATGCGCCTTGTGCCGCTGAGGTTTTTACTAATTCTGCCAGATCGCTAAAATCGCCTAGCCCCCAGTTTTTTTCGCTAGTTAGTGCATAAAGTTGGGCCGCATAGCCCCATAATTTAAATGGTGCGGCTTCTTGTGGGCTGTAACAAGTTTTCGGTGCGTAAATCAGCGGGCAGCTATCTTCAATTGAGCCATGGTTAATGGTGAGTTGGTGATAGCCTTCATCAAGGTCAGGTAATTCAAATAAGAACTTATTGTATTGCGCTATTTTTTCAGGACCATTCGGCGCTTCAAACTTAGCATATTCAACATGGGATAACTGGTTGATAACTTGTTCACCGGTGATTACCTCACCAGCTTCAGTCGTAATGCGCCAACTAAATTGATCGGCAATATCCGATTTAATGCTGATCACTATATGGTGTACAGGCTGCTCAAGTTTTGCAATATGAACATGTGGCAGCATATTGCGCCAAGACTGCTCACGTAATGATGTAATGCTATTGGCTAATGCCTGTTCGTCGTCAGTGTTATAGCCCATGGCCTGTAATAATGCTCGCCTAGCGTCATCATTAGCATGAACTAGGTTACCAAAAGCATCGGTATAACTTTGATGAAAGCCAACTAAATCAGCAAGTTGTTCAATAAGATTACTCATTTATGTTCTCTTTATTAATCACGCTTGGCGTGTGGGTGTAACTGAGTAGCATTAAGCTATGGGCAGATAATTCGACAGAGGCATGTTTGACCGTGACCATCGCTTTATCTTGGCGAAAGTCGGCGGTGTTAATTAATACACCCCAATTACCATCAAGTTCCGGCAGTTGATAATTAATTGCGCGGCTATGGGCGTTAAAAATCACTAATAGTGCATCGTCATCATGTTCATGAGGTA
Organism: Colwellia sp. MEBiC06753; assembly: GCF_053470325.1. NCBI lineage: Bacteria > Pseudomonadati > Pseudomonadota > Gammaproteobacteria > Alteromonadales > Colwelliaceae > Colwellia > Colwellia sp. MEBiC06753. The sequence goes on from NZ_JBQMTM010000010.1 coordinate 89,714, forward strand.
ATTCACTTGGGCGATCCTGTTCGGTGTCGGCGAGTAGCATGGCAAAACATTTAATATTCTTATTGTGCCAGTCGCTTTCTTGCATGGTTAAGCCATGACAATTAAGCCAAGAGATATCGGGTAAACCGGTTTTTAGCGATTGCGTTAATCCGTGCTGATAATGAGTACGGTTAAGTAATGGGTGCTCTTTACGAAGCTTTGATAAGGTTTGAACAAATGCCAGCAGCTCACTATCTTGTTTATGCCACTCTAGCCAAGTAATTTCATTATCTTGGCAATAAGCATTATTGTTGCCACGTTGGCTGTTGCCTAGTTCATCGCCCGCCAACAACATTGGCGTACCTTGTGAGATAAACAGCGTCGCCAATAAATTACGTTTTTGTTGTAAACGTTTTTGATTAACACTGACGTTGTCAGTTTCGCCCTCAATACCAAAGTTGCAACTGTAATTTGTACCATGACCATCGCGATTTTCTTCGCCATTGGCTTGATTATGGCGTTGTTCAAAGGTCACCAGATCATGCAAGGTAAAGCCGTCATGAGCGCAAATAAAATTAACACTGGAGCTTGGTCGGCGACTGGGCTTTTCAAAAATATCAGCTGAGCCGTGCAGGCGCTTAGCGAATTCTGGCGACATACCTTCATCACCCCGCCAAAAACGCCGAGCTGTATCTCTAAATCTGTCGTTCCATTCCAGCCAGTTATTAGGAAAACGTCCCAGTTGATAGCCACCTGGACCTATATCCCAAGGCTCGGCAATTAATTTAACTCTCGATAATACGGGGTCTTGGCGTAGCGCAGTAAAAAAGTGATTAGTGTGACTAAAGTGGCTAGTGTTTCTGCCTAAAATAGGGGCTAAATCAAAGCGAAAGCCATCAACCCCCATAGCCTCAACCCAATATCTTAAGCTGTCGGTGACCAGTTGTAATACTCTAGGGTGGTCAATATTTAGCGTGTTGCCACAGCCTGAATAGTTTAAATAAAAGCGTTTATCTTCCGGTTGTAATCGGTAGTAGCTGGCATTATCAATGCCGCGATAACTAAGTGTTGGCCCTAACTCATTGCCTTCTGCAGTATGGTTATAAACCACATCTATAATGACTTCTATGCCAGCTTGGTGGAAGGTTTCCACCATATCTCTAAATTCAATGACATCGGTTGAAGCTAAATAGCGTTGCTGGGGCACAAAAAAGTTAATGCTGTTGTAGCCCCAAAAATTAGTTAAGCCTTTATTGGCAACAAACGGTTCATCAATAAAGCAATGCACTGGCAATAACTCGATGGAAGTTATGCCTAAGTCAGTTAAATAGTTGATAACACTGGCATCGGATAGTGCTCGAAATGTACCGCGAATTTTTTCGTCGATGGCTTGATTAAGCTTGGTAAAGCCTTTGACATGCATTTCATACACTAGGCTATTGCGTCGCCTTACTTGTGGGTGGGTGACACACGGATGAATTGCACTAGTGACCATAGCTTTGGGTATATATTCCGCGTTGTCGGTTATATCAAAGGTTAAGTCTTGCTGTAGCGAGTCATTGTCATAACTGTAATGACTGTCGTGGTGGATAAATTCTCCCACCAATTTTTTAGCATAAGGGTCGAGCAGTAATTTATGTGGATTAAATCGGTGGCCATTATGCGGATCAAATGGACCGTAAACTCGATAGCCGTAAAGTGTGCCAGCAGGTAAGTTAGGTACGAAGCCGTGCCAAACATCATCGGTAAATTCAGGCAAAGTTAAACGCTGAATTTCATGTTCACCGCTGGCATCAAACAAACATAACTCAACTTTTTCGGCATGAGCAGAGAATAAAGTAAAATTCACGCCGCCGTTAATTACCGTTGCGCCCATTGGATATGAGCGACCAGACTTAATCTGATAGTTTGTTTGCATGACAGTCATCTGAATTATTGCTCCAGTGTCAGTATTAGCGTGCTAAGTGGTGGCACGGTAATCGCAATACTATGTGGTTGATTTTGCCAAGGCGTGTCTTGAGTTGAAACACCATCATGGTTACCTTGGTTTGAACCGCCAAAACGCTCTGCATCAGTATTTAAAGCTTCACGGTAATGACCCGCAATAGGCGCGCCCACTAAAAAGTTATGATGAACTTGCGGGGTAAAATTACAGACCACTATAACTGGCGGCTGTTCATCACTTGCTTTGCGAACAAAGGCATAAATTGATTGCTCGGCATTCTCGTGATCTAGCCATTGAAAGCCTTGTGGTTGGCAATCTAGTTGATGCAATGCTGGCGTATTTTTATATAGTTTATTTAACTCTTTAACCAACTGCTGCACGCCTGCATGCCAGCTAATATCAGTTTGTTGCCAGTCGAGTTCGCTGTCGTGATCCCATTCTTTGCCTTGAGCAAACTCACAACCCATAAACAATAATTTTTTACCCGGATGTGCCCACATAAAGCCGTAATATGCGCGTAAATTGGCAAATTGCTGCCAAGTATCGCCGGGCATTCTCGCTAAAATTGAGCCTTTTCCATGCACTACTTCATCGTGACTTAGCGGCAAAATAAAGTTTTCATTAAAGGCGTAAACTAAGCTGAAGCTTAATTCGTTGTGGTGATATTTGCGGTGAATCGGCTCTTTTTTCATGTACTCAAGCGAGTCATTCATCCAGCCCATATTCCACTTGTAACCGAAACCTAAACCACCCATTGACGTTGGTTTAGATACGCCCGGCCAAGAAGTTGACTCTTCGGCAACCGAAAAACTGCCGGGGTATTCGCGATAAAGCTCTTCATTAAAGCGTTGTAAAAATGCTACCGCTTCTAAATTTTCGCGGCCACCGTGCTGATTGGGTATCCATTCACCATAATTGCGGCTGTAATCTAAGTACAACATTGATGCAACGGCATCTACGCGAATGCCATCAACATGAAAACGATCTAGCCAGTGTAGGGCGCTGGCGCGTAAAAAATTAGCAACTTCAGTGCGGCCATAATTATAAACCAGCGTGTTCCAATCAGGGTGATAGCCTTGTTTAGGATCTTGATGTTCGTAAAGGTGTGTGCCGTCAAACTGACTTAAACCATGGCTGTCTACCGGAAAATGACCCGGTACCCAATCGACTAATACGCCGATATCAGCTTGATGGCATTGGTCAACAAAATATCTAAAATCATCTGGCTCGCCAAATCTGGCCGTTGGCGCAAATAAGCCGACAGGTTGATAACCCCAAGAGCCGTCAAAAGGAAATTCACTAACCGGCATCAATTGAACATGGCTAAAGCCCATTTCTTTGACATAAGGAATAAGTTGGTCGGCAATGGTGCGATAGTTAAGGAAGTCGCCATTTTCCGCGCGTTTCCAAGAGCCAAGGTGCAGTTCATAAATGGCAATAGCCGCATCACGGGCATTACGCTGTTCACGTTTGTCCAGCCAGTTTTTATCCTGCCATTTATAGTTTTTACTGCTACCTACAATCGAGGCGGTATCGGGTCGATATTGTGCTTGTACGCCATAAGGATCAGCCTTTAGCGGTAAAACATTACCGTAGTTGTCTTTTAATTCAAATTTATACCGCGCACCTTGTTTGATGTTCGGAATAAAGACATTCCAATAACCGCTGTGGTGAATGTTCTGCATGGGGTGAACGCGGCCATCCCACTGGTTAAAGTCACCGATAACTGATACGGCGCTGGCATTGGGCGCCCATACCGAAAAGCTCACGCCTTTTATATCATGATGCTTTATCAGGTGAGCGCCAAGTACGCGGTAGGGGTGTAAATGATTGCCCTCAGCCAGCAGATGAATATCTAAATCACCTAAGCTTGGTGAAAACTGATAGGGATCGGTAATGAGTTGTGATTTGTCATTAACTAAGGTGCGAAGCTTATAAGTAAAAGGCACTTTGCGGCGTAACTTTTTATAGAACACGCCAGCATCGTCAACTTTGTCGAGCTTAGCCACACTTTTACCCGAGCTTTGTTCAATAACCTCTATGGTTTCGGCATTAGGGTCAAAGGTTGTAATCGTTAAGTAACCTGAATCAATACAGGTTTGTAAGCCAAAGGTTTGATAAGGTTGGGTTACTTTTGCATTGATAATTGCATTGACTGTCGCTTTACTTAACACCGTTGAACTCATTTTACATCCTTTCTAAAGCTAAACTGATGCGCCGAGTTACGGCGCAGCTTGGTTATTGTTCATCACTATTTATTTAGATTTACTCAACTCTTTTATTCTGCACTTTTTATTCAACACAAGGCGACAAATGCCAGATATGATTAACGTAATCTAATATTGAACGATCCGAATTAAACTTACCCATTAACGCGGTATTTAGTATCGCCATTTTTGCCCAACGTTTAGTGTCTCGATAGGCAACATCAAGTGCTTGTTGTGCATCTGAGTATGACTGGAAATCAGCCAAAACTAAATATGGGTCGCCGCCATCAAGCAAGCTGTGTTTAATCGCTGATAATTCATAAGGCTGGCCGGGCGTGAAAAAGTCGCTATCTAGCCAGTCGAGAATTTTGCCGAGTTCTTTATTGGTTTCGTAAAAATCGTATGGGTTATAACCGCCAGCTTTGATAGTTTTAACTTGCTCAACGGTGTTACCGAAGATAAAAATATTGTCGCTACCTACTTCTTCGGCAATTTCAATATTTGCGCCATCTAATGTGCCAATAGTTACTGCGCCATTAAGTGCAAGTTTCATATTGCCGGTACCAGATGCTTCTTTACCTGCAGTGGATATTTGCTCAGAAACATCGGCTGCAGGAATAATTTTTTCAGCCAGGCTGACACGGTAATTCGGTAAAAATACCACTTTAAGCTTATCTTTGATTCGGCTGTCGTTATTGATTTTTTCTGCGACTTTATTGATCGCATAAATAATTTCTTTGGCTAAGTAATAACCCGGTGCGGCTTTGGCACCGAAGATAAATACTCTTGGTTGCATTTCCAGATCAGGATTGTCTAACAAGCGGCTATACAGCGCTAAAATATGCAAAAAGTTTAGATGCTGACGCTTATATTCATGTAACCGCTTAATTTGCACATCGAATATTGCATCTGGACTTACCGTCACCCCAGTAAGCTGCTTGATTTCTTCTGCAAGTTTAACCTTATTATTGCGCTTAATCGCCATAAACTGTTGCTGAAACTTAGTATCATCAGCAAGGTCGCTTAGACGTTGCAAACTGGTTAGTTCTTTTGCCCAATCTTGCTTAATATGCTCGGAGATAAGTGCTGATAACTCTGGGTTACATGCTTTCAACCAGCGACGCGGAGTAATGCCATTGGTGACATTAGTGAGTTTATCTGGCCATAAGCTGTGAAACTCTGGAAATAAGTCCTGCTTGACTAATTTCGAGTGAATTTCGGCAACGCCGTTAACTTTATGTGCTGCAACTACACAAAGGTGAGCCATGCGTACCATACGCTCAGCACCTTCTTCGATAATGGAAAGTTTTGCTCGCATTTGGAAGTCGTGCGGCCATTTGGCGTTCACTTCTTTATTTAAAAACTCTTCATTGATGTGATAAAGAATTTCTAAATGGCGAGGCAGTACCCGTTCAAATAATTTTACCGGCCACTTTTCTAACGCTTCTGGCAGCAAGGTGTGGTTAGTGTAAGCAAAGACTTTACGGCAAATTTTCCATGCGTCATTCCATGACATGGCATAGTCATCGATTAATGTGCGTTGTAATTCTAAAATAGCAATGGTTGGGTGAGTGTCATTTAATTGAATGGCAGTGTTTTTAGCAAAGCCTGCCCAATCAACGCCGTTTAAATGCTGATGACGAGCGATAATATCTTTGATTGAACATACACAGAAGAAATATTGCTGAATAAATCTTAGTTCTTTACCTGCATCGTGTTCATCATTTGGGTAAAGCACTTTGGAGACAATTTCTGCTTGAATATTGGCTTGATGCGCGTGCAGGTAATCGCCGTTATTAAATAAATCCCAGTTAAAAGCATTGTCTGCGCGGCTTTCCCATAGGCGTAATACGTTTACCGTACCAGAGTTATAACCGACAATAGGGACATCCCAAGGTACACCTTTAAAAGTAACACTAGGGTGCCAGATTGACTTAACACTGCCGTCGGCTTGAGTTTGATGTTCAACTTTGCCGTAAAGCGGCACTAGCTGTGTGGCTTTGGGACGACAAATTTCCCAAGGGCTACCAAATTCGCGCCATAAATCGGGTTCTTCAACTTGGCGACCCTGATCAAAACTTTGTTTAAATAGACCGTGTTGATAATGCAGGCCATAACCGGTGGCTTGATAATCAAGGGTAGCTAATGAGTCTAGAAAGCAGGCAGCTAGGCGCCCTAAACCCCCGTTACCTAAGGCTAGATCGGCACCTTGTTCACAAAGGTCAGCTAATTCTAAATCAAATGACTTTAGCGCTTGGTCGGCTGCCTCAAAAATACCCAAATTATGCAGGTTGTTTGATAGCATGCGCCCCATTAAGTATTCTAACGATAAGTAATTAATACTTCTGCTGTTTTTTTCCTGCTGGCGGGCAATTGTTGTGTTTAGCTTAGCAACTACTGTTTCGTTAATGGCTAAACAAGTGGCTGTCCAGTAGGCCTGTTTATCTTCAGAACCTGCGGTTTCAAATAGCGTGTACTGTAAATGGTGTTCGATTCGCTTGGCCAGCTCAGCTGGCGTAATTGTTGATTTAGCCATAGTGAATTCTTATTTTTTAGCAACCTAATGTTGAGATACCAGACAAAGTAACGCACTACTGTTGTCATTTGATGAAACGGCAGCGGTTATAAAAGCGTGTTGACTTAACGCTTTGCTTTCGTTTTTAACATTGTTTATATCGGATTATGCGTAACTTATATACTAGAGCAACAAACTACATACGTATGCATGAATAAATCTCAATTGTCTGGCCATGCATACGTATGCAGGCTGGTTGCACAAATACGGGGGGAATCTTATGCTGGGCGACATCTGAAAATAACGATTGTTTACCGCTATTTTTCATGCGCTCGGGGGACTTTGGGCAGCTTTAGGCAACTTTAGCCATGTATAAAGCTAGTTGAAAATTAGTTGATGTAAGCAACATGGAATTGTCATGCAACAACAACCTTGGTGGCGCGGTGCCGTCATCTATCAAATTTATCCACGCAGTTTTATGGATGCCAATAACGATGGCATTGGTGACTTACAAGGCATTATTGAAAAGTTACCTTATATCCAAAGTTTAGGTGTCGATGCCATTTGGATCTCGCCATTCTTTAAATCACCAATGAAAGATTTTGGTTACGATATCAGTGACTATCGAGACATAGACCCTATGTTTGGCACTATGGCTGATTTTGATGAGTTAATGGCTAAAGCTAAATCGATGGATATCAAGGTGATTATTGATCAAGTATTAAGCCATACTTCTGATCAACATCCTTGGTTTACCGAAAGCCGTACAAGTCGAGATAACGATAAAGCAGACTGGTATGTTTGGGCAGATGCCAACGAAGATGGTACGCCACCAAACAACTGGTTATCTATTTTTGGTGGTGTAGCTTGGCAGTGGGAACCACGTCGTCAGCAATACTATTTACATAACTTTTTAACAGAACAGCCAGATTTAAACTTCCATAATCCGCAGGTGCGCAAGCATGTGCTTGATAATGTTGAATATTGGCTGAAAAAAGGCGTAGATGGTTTTAGACTTGATGCGATTAATTTCTGCTATCACGATGCTCAATTACGTGATAACCCAGCAAAACCTGCAAGCGAGCGTAAAGGCCGTGGTTTTAGTGAAGATAACCCGTATGCCTTCCAATACCATTACTTTAATAATACTCAGCCAGAAAACGTTGCTTTTATGGAGGACATCCGCGCGCTAATTAATAAATATCCTGGCGCGGTGACTTTAGGTGAAATATCGTCTGAAGACTCATTATTAACTATGTCGCAATACACAAAAGGTGATAAGCGTTTACATATGGCGTATAGCTTTGAGTTATTAACTCAAGATTGCTCACCAAAATATATTCGACAAACCATTGAAGAGCTTGAAGCAAATCTTTCTGATGGCTGGCCGTGTTGGGCAATTGGTAATCATGATGTGCAACGTGTTGCTACTCGTTGGAGCCAAGATGAAAAAGCTGAGGCTAACGTTGCTCAGGTTAATATGTACAATGCGATGTTAGCGTCACTTCGCGGCAGCATTTGTACCTACCAAGGTGAAGAATTAGGTTTGGTTGAAGGTGAGATTGCCTTTGAGCAGTTACAAGATCCTTATGGCATAACGTTCTGGCCAAACTTTAAAGGTCGTGATGGCTGCCGTACACCTATTGCTTGGAATAATAGTGACGAGCAAGGTGGATTTTCACAGTCGGAAGACACTTGGTTACCGGTTGTTGATTCGCACAAAGCGCATTCAGTTGCAGTGCAAGAGACAGATCAAGCTTCTGCACTTATTCATTACCGACGCTTTATGAAATGGCGTAAAACTATGCCGACTTTAATGTATGGCGATATTGAGTTTTTAGATGCAGGCGAACAAGTATTGGCGGTAGTTCGCACCTTTGATGGTCAATCAACGCTAGCGGTATTTAACTTCTCTAGCGAAGTTCAGGTATTTAAAGCCTCGGATAACCTATCGTTAGCACTATTAGAAGGCCATGGTTTTAGTCAGTCGACAATAGAAGGTTCAACTATTACGTTAGCACCATTTGGTGCGGCATTTACCGATTGCCAATTAGTAGGTTAACTCTTTAGCAATTTTTTACTTTTTGTTTAACATCCCTTGACCTTTGTCGATGTTTATAGCTTGCTGTAAACATCGACTTTTTTGTTTAAGAAACCTGAATAGCACAAATTAAAGCAATATAAAACAAAGCAATATAAAACAAAGGCGCATAAGCCTAAGCAGCATAAAAGTTAGGTTAATAAGGCTTAAGTGCGATTTGCCTGCCTAGGTCATTCCTTTATATTAACCGAACAGTTTGTTTCGACTGACAACCTCTGTTAGTTCATATTCCTTTATATCATCAGCTAAGTCTTTAATCCCTAGCTCACCTATAGGCTATCTAACCTATTTAAAGCTAGGGCAAATTAATTGCGATAGTCACTAATCTCATCTTATGAGGAATACACGCTAGCTTAATCGCTATTTTTTAGGGTTTTGAGCTTCAACCCTCAACCTTCAATCTTTAACTTTAAACAATATTTGTGACTAGTTATTCATATAATTAGAATAATTACTCCTTTAATGGCGTGTTGTTCGTTAAATTCTACGCCATCAAAAAATGTAATTTAAAATTCACATTGTTAAATTTATGTAAAAACATGAGATAAGTTGTCAATTTAATACGATGGAATTAAAAAAAATGATAATTTTTAATAAAAATTTTGATTAATTTTAAACTAAATTGTTTAAAAGTTGTCCTGAGTGGATTACGAAGATTTTCGCATGAAATCTTAAGGTTGATTTTACGTTAGCTCAGTTAATTTGTAGGGTTTGCGGTGGTGACAAATGAATTTGAAAGTTGCCGCTATTTCGTAGTAATTCAAGATTGCTGTAAAAGTGGTCAGATAAACGTGAAATTTTCACCTGTTACACTCTTGTAAAGCCATATTAGCTGTTTTATAACTAGTTGTCCTTAGTCTTAATGTGCAGTATCTGCATAGCTTATGCATAACTAAGTAATAAAATTAATAATATTTATAAAAAGATAATTATAAACTTTGGGAAGGAAATAACATGTCTACTAAATTCCGTGCTGGTGCACTGGCTATATCAGTGGCTGCGGCACTAGGTACAGCTCCTACGTACGCATTCGACGAAGCTTCTGCTGAAGAGCAGGTTGAAAAAATTGTTGTAGTTGGTTCACGTGCAGCACCTCGATCAATTGCTGACTCAGCAGTACCTGTTGATATTGTTGGTGGTGATGAGTTAGGTAAAAACGCATCGACTGATATGCTTGATATGTTACAAGCGGCTGTGCCGTCGTTTAACGTTCGTCAGCAACCAATTTCTGATGCTGCATCATTTATTCGTCCAGTAAACTTACGTGGTTTATCTTCAGACTCGACACTTATCTTATTAAACGGTAAACGTCGTCACCGTGCATCAGTAATCGCTTTCCAAGGTGGTGGTGTAAACGATGGTGCGCAAGGTCCAGATATTTCTGTTATCCCAAGCGTAGCCTTAAAACAAGTTGAAGTACTTCGTGATGGCGCAGCAGCACAATACGGTTCTGATGCTATCGCTGGTGTAATGAACTTTGTATTAAAAGATGCATCTGACGGTGGTTCAATCTCGGTACGCGCTGGTGAATATTACGAAGGTGACGGTGATCAGTTAGTTGTTGATGGTAATATTGGTTTACCGTTCACCTCTGACGGTTTTGCTAACTTAAGCTTCCAATATAAAAATGCTGATGCAACAAGTCGCAGCGTTCAACGCCCTGATGCACAAGCATTAATTGATGCAGGTAACACTGCAGTAAAAGATCCTGCAATGACTTGGGGTAACCCAGAAATTGAAGATGACATTACCTTATTTGCTAATGTTGGCCTTGATTTAGGTGATGACAAAGAATTCTATATGTTCGGTAATTATTCAGACCGCACAGCAACGGGTGGTTATTACTATCGTAATCCGCAAAATCGTGGCGGCGTATTTACTGACGGTAATGGCGATTTATTAGTAGGCGCAATGGATGGTAATGCAGCGGCATGTCCAAACATCCCAATTACTTCAGACAATATCCTGACACAGCCAGATTACATTGCAAATGTTGCCAACAACGATAACTGTTGGGCATTTAATGAATTATTCCCAGGTGGTTATACGCCGCAGTTTACTGGTGAAATTAATGACACCTCATTTACTGCTGGGGTAAAAGGTGAAATTAAAGGTGGTTTCTTAGATGATGCACTATTTGATATCAGTGGTTCGGTTGGTCGCAATAAGTCAACTTATACACTAGTTGATACTGTTAACCCGTCAATGGGCGCAAATCAGCCTTTAGATAATGCGTTTGAAACTGGTAGCTATATTCAGTTGGAAAAAGCGTTTAACGCGGATATCGTCAAAGGCGTGGAAATGGGCTTAGACGAGCCAGTTAACGTTGCTGCTGGTGCTGAATGGCGTCAAGAAAGCTTTGAGATTGTTTCTGGGGAAGAAGCATCTTGGAAAGCCGGTCCATTAGCGCATCAAGGCTTTGTTGTTGGATCTCACGGTTTTGCTGGTTTCTCTCCTGAATCTCAAGGTATTAATAAGCGTCAAAGTATTGCAGCTTATGTTGATGTTGAAGCACAAATTACTGAAGATTTATTATTAGGTGCAGCATTACGTTATGAAGATTTCTCTTCATTTGGTAATACCACTAACTATAAGTTAACCGCTCAATATGCAATTACAGATAGTCTTTCAATTCGTGGTTCACACTCAACAGGTTTCCGTGCACCGACAGTTGGTCAAGCAAACGTAGTTAATACACAAACTTCATTAGTTGAAGGTGAGTTAGTGCAATCTGCTACTTACCCACCAACTCACCCAGTATCTGCGGTTAAAGGTGGTACAGAGCTTGAGCCAGAAGAGTCAACCAGTTATGCAGTTGGTGTGGTATACCAAAGTGGCGATTTCTTCTTAACAGTTGATGCTTACTCAATTGATGTGGATGATCGCATTGCACAAACAAGTAGCCAAGATATTACGCAAGCCGATGTTGATGCCTTACAAGGTGTTTATCCCAGCCCTGAATTATTGTTAGGTGGTAAAGTTACTTTCTTTGCGAATGACTTTGATACTACTACTCAAGGTGTTGATGTTGTTGCTAACTACAGCATGGACTTATTCGGCGGTGATACGCAATTTAGCTTAGCGTATAACTACAATTCAACTGAAGTAAAAGATCCTGGTCAATTCACCAGTGACTTTAAAATCCGTCGTTTAGAAGAAGGTATTCCAGAGCATCGTGGTACATTAACCATGAAGCAAAGCTGGGATCAAGTAAGCATGTTTATCCGTGCTAACTACTTCGGCGAATGGTTTGCAACACACGCCGATGAGCCAGATGTAGATAGCTCTTACGGCTGGTCAGAAACAGCGGACTCTTCATTTACTTTAGATGCTGAAGTAAGTTACTTCATTAATGATAGCTGGACAGTATCAGCTGGCGCTAACAACATCCTTGATACTGAAGCACAAAAACTTCAGAAAAACGGTGGCGCATACGGCGTAGTTAGCGGTAAGTACTACGAAAGTGGTCCGTTTGACTACAACGGCGGCTTCTACTACGTAAAAGCAACTTACGCATTCTAATCAAATGATTTAGACTATGCTTAAAACTAAAGGCCCAGCTTAGCTGGGCTTTTTTATGGCACTGATAAAAGTATAGGAAGCCTTATGGTGAATGAACAAAAGAACAACCCATTGCATGGTATTACGCTTGAAAAACTATTGACTCAATTGGTGGACGAGATTGGTTGGGAGTCGATGGGGCAGTGTGTCGATATACGCTGTTTTAACCATGATCCGAGTATAAAATCGAGTCTTAAATTTTTACGGAAAACACCATGGGCCAGAGCAAAAGTAGAGGAATTATATATTAATACTTTTCATGGTTTTAAGTGGCCAGAAATCAATAAAGATAAATAATGTTATGTTAGCTACTGTGCATGACCTTTGAAGTTCGGCGACAAAGAAAGCGACTTTGCCAAGCCATAGTAAGAATCAGAATAAAATACATAGCATTAGCAGGCGCTTGAAGATTAAAGTCAACGGTAATATGAATTAACATGCCAATAATAGCGACCATAGTGCCAAAAGCCGTTCCTTTCATTAAGGAATGATGGCGTGTGTACATCGCAAAAGCACTTTGCCATAAACTCAACAGTACTAAAGCGCCAAGCATCAGGGTAATAGGTAAACCTAATTCAATAGCAAACTCTAAATAATCATTGTGAGCATGGTCGTAAAATGAAGTGACATCTTCACCTTGTACTTGAGGAAATACCGTATAAAAACTACCTGAGCCTGTGCCAGTAATCGGAAAGTCCTTGATTAGCGCTAGGCCTTCAATCAGCACTTCATCTCTTGTTTCTTGGGATAAGCTAGTATTAGCGATATGTTCTTTAACTTTATCAATGCCAAACCACGCACCAAAAATAAAGGTATCAATGACAAATAAACTTATCAGCAAAACGGATAAACCTTTGGAGCGATGTTTAAAGTAAATTAAGGCATAAATACCCGTTATTGTTAATGAGATGAAAAATGCGGCGTTGCCCATACGAGAACGAGAAGCAACTAGCCCTATAATGATTATGGCCAGAGCAACGCGCACCGTCGCTTTACCGTTGACTAATGTTGAAATTAAATGTTTAAGCTTAGCGCTTGAAGAGTGATTCGTTTTAGTACTTAAACTTGCGATTAATAAGCCAATGGCTAAGGCACTGGTCAGCAGCATAAAGTTGGCAAAATGATTTTTATAGATAAAACTGCCGGTAGCAAAATGATTGATGTGGCGCTCAAAAATTAATGATGTGTTCCAGCCTGAATATACCTCTACGATACCATAAGTGGCCTGGGCTAAACCTGAGCTGATCATAACCAAAAGTAATAGCTTCAATCGCTTTTCTGTAGTGATTAATAACAGTGTTAGTACGATTAATGCGAGATAGGACAGTCCTTTAAGTAAGTTACCCCAAGTTTCACTGGGATCAAGAGAAATTTGGCTAACGGCATGCTCAGATACTTGAGTTGCAAGTGCTTGATGAGAAGGACTAATAGTGAATAGCCAAGTTTGAGGCAAAGGAACTAATTGAATTAATATCCAGCATTGGACAGCTGCAAAAATTACCAGCAATAGCTTGTATGGCGCTAGCGTATATTGAATGTGTTTTATGGTTGATTGTGATCTACTTAGTGCTATGCTGAACATCACTGTAGCTAGCAATAAAAAAATAACTAACTCATTAAATGACCATGCCCAAACACGGTTGGAACCCAGAGGAATAGGTAGCCAAAATATTAACAGTAAATATATTGAAAATAATAGTTGATTGAATTTAGGCTGATTGGAGTTAGACATTGAGCTGAGTAATATTATTTTTATAAGACATCAAAAAAGGCCCTATATGGGCCTTTATTATCTAGCACAAGTATTAGTTATTTGATGCTGCGTTTGTTGACTCGCCAGAGCCGCCATTACGACCACCTATCGCTGGTGGAACTGTTGCCGCAGATGCAGGAATTATTGCTGAATTACCGCCAGCGGTTGGTTCAGAAAGTGTAGCTGGATCACCACCACCAGCAATAGCTGCTAGTAAAATATCTGTCGGTAATATTAAGTTAGTATCTGCAGCAATTTGCATTAACTGTTGATGTTCGCTTGGTAATGTTGCAGATATGGCCACTTCAATAATTTGATCGGCAATGGTTGGGCACGACAATAAATAATCGGTCATCGTCGCTGCAACATCACTGCCATCGGCAGCTGCCCTTAAAATTTCAGTATTAAAAGCCGAGCAATCAACAACTTGGTTGGCTGAACCAGCTGCACTTTCTTGTGCAAACGATACCAAGCTGGTAGCGCTAAGCATCAGCATTATCCCTAAAATTGCTTTTTTCATTGTTTATCTCCGATCATGTTCCAGCAGTTTGCAGAACTATTGTTATAGTTTATTAACGAACGACTAAAAAAGCAACAAAGCTGTTACAGGGTTATTTTGTTTTTCCCCCAATGTTATTGGGCTTTCCAATATAATAGCCTTGGAAATAGTCAACGAATAATGCACTTAATTCGGCAAGTTGTTGAGCATCTTCAATCAGTTCTGCTATTACCTGAATATTAAGGTTGTGGGCTATGTTCACTAGTGATTGAATAAATAATTGATTTTCTTTGGATTCAATTATTTGTTGGCAATAACTGCCGTCGATTTTAACAAAGTCAGGTTTTAATTGAGTCAAATGAGTAAACGAGGCAGTGGTTGAGCCAAAATGCTCTAAGGTGACTTTACAGCCTAAGTTTTTCAGTTGGTTAACCAAGCTTACTGTAGCTTCAACCTGATTAGCAATGCAGTGCTCACTGATCTCAAAGGTAATATAAGGACATAGTGGTTTTACTTGAGCTAACACATTAAGTAGCCAGCTGGTAAAGCTTTGATCACAAAGGGAAGCATTACTGACATTAATGGCAATATTAAGCGGGTTACTAGATAAAATATCTAAACATTTGGCCACTACTTGTTTGTCAAAAACGCTAGTTAAGCCATATTTATCAGCAACTAACATTAATTGACTCATAGAAACTTCTTTGCCAGCGTCATCTAAACGAGCAAAGATTTCATAATATTGGATTTGACTCTCGACATTTTTGATTGGTTGAGCGACTAACTTGATTGCATCTTTATTTAACAACTCTTCAAGGTGTTCTTTCCAGTCCATAGTTTCTTGAGGAATAGAAACTTCACGTGCAAAAGCCCAAGCTTTGTTTGATAACTGAGCTTGTGAAAGGGCATCGTCTGCTTCAGCCATGACCTGTCGTTGATCTTTATTTGGCGTTAAAGTTGTGACGCCAATATGGGCAAAATGCGATAAATTATTGCGCGTTGGTGCCTTTGAAAAATCAGTGACTAATTGCTCAATAACATACTGACCTTCTTGCAATGGTTGTCCTTCTGAAATAACGGCGAAGTCAGCACCACCAATACGATAAAGTTTGTCATTGGTTGATATATGGCGACAAATAATTTCAGCTGCTTGTAAAACGTATTCATCACCAGCGCTATAGCCTAACGATTTATTCACATCATTAAGGCCTGTTAATCGGATAATATATACCAAGCCGCTTACCGCTTTTTCCTGACTAGCAAATACTGAATCTAGCTGGTTATTAAAGGCACGGCGATTGGGAATTTGGGTCAACTCATCGACAAAGGCAAATTGTCGATACTTTTCTGTTTGTTGCGTAAGTTCATGAAACATGTTTTTTAAGGTAGATGACATACGGTTCATCGCATTAACAAACAAGTTTAGCTCTTTGGGTTTTGGCAGTTTATCGACTAAGACAAAATTACCCTGACAAATTTGGTCTGCTTGATTGGCAGCGCGCTGAATGGGTGTAGTAATGGCTTTCAGTAGAATAAAGACCAAGCTACCTGCGAAAATAAACAGGCCAATAATCATCCATAGAATGTCTTTGCTGCTTTGCCATAGTTGCTTGTAAGCATGTCCAGGATGTGTGGTGAGCGATAGCGTTCGAGGATGTTGCCAGTTGATCAAAAACTCCGTGGTGCCAGACGGTGCGTCAATGGGAAATAAATTGATAAACCACGTTGGAATTGCATCATTTTGGCTAGTATTGGTGAGTCGATAAATAACATTACTGTTGTGATCAACTAAGGTAATGTCTTGATAATAACCACTATCAAAGATGACATTCATTCGTACTTCGGCAATCGCTTGGTATAGCTCAGGATCATTGGCACTTTCTGAGTCTGCTTGAATCGTGTGGCCAAGTGACGTCGCAGCATCTTGAGCATGAACTGACAATTGCTGACTAATAAAGTTTTTAGTATTGGTTATATTTATCCACAGCGTTACGGTAAACACTATGGTTAGCACTAATACTAAACCTAAATATAACTGTTTTGATAAACTCATAACGTTCTCTTTTTATTGGTTATTCGTTATTGACCTTGGTTTATGCGGTTAAGCATGGTTTCCCACATCCCGTGGCTGTTATTCCGTAATTTTTTTCCTCTGCCTTGAGCTTTTGCAGCCCATAAGCCATCACCATTAAAGCTATAAACAGGCTTTAAATCGCGGCGTAAATTAGCAGGAAGAATATGTTTGTTGATATTGTCTAAAATTAACGGCATTGCTTCTGGGGTTTCGAAGTAGGCCAATACCATATGCGCTTGTTTTAAACGTAATGCTTGCACATACATTAAGCGCAACTTGTCTGGCGCTATGCCCATTGCCGTTAAGGTAAAATATTTTGCTATGGTGAAGTCTTCACAATCACCGGCGTTTTTACCTAAAAATTCAATTGGTGTCGCCCAGTAATCATTTTGTTGCCAAACACGAATATCGTCGACAAATCTAACTTCGTTAAAAAAACGATTTACTTGCTGGAGCTTTTCATTGTCGTCAGTGTCTTGGTAGTCATTAATTAATAATTGCCAAGATTGCACACGTGATTTTGCCTCTTCACCGTACTCTTGTTCGACAGAGTCAAAGATGCCGTCAGGAAATAAACTAATGGGTAAATTGGCAAAGGTTAAACAGCTCAACAAAAAACCAAAGGAAAGGCTTGTTAATTGATAGCGATTAACCACTCTATTCGTTAACAAATTAGCTCCTAATGATTGTTTGTGAAAGCATCTTATTGTTATGATTAAGGACAATCAATTGATTTTGCTAACCTAATCTTATTTTATCTTTTTATTAAGATTTATTGGCGATGCAATTACATACTAACAGAATGGATTTAGTTTGAGCCAACATCTTCATCGCGCCACGATAATAAAAAAAGCGATTTCTAGCTCTTTTCTGTCAAAGTTAGTGAGTTTTGCTTTCCAAATATTTTCATTGCCGCTTTTAGTTGCTTTTCTTGGGGTTGATGATTTTGCCATTTATTCGGTACTGGTCACTGCGGTTGGCTGGGTTTTTTTGTTATCAAGTGGTATATCGCCTGCAGTTACTAGAACCGCTGCTCGCAACGGCATAGCTAAGTTGACCAAGCTAGTTTATAGCTTGGCTCAACGAGCAACGGTTTATATTGCATTAATCAGCTTAACGATTGGTCTTGGTTTAGTCGTATTTTTTGCTGGCAATGGCCAGGTATATAAATTTGCTATTCAAGATGTATGGTTAATGTTGGGGCTATCCTTGCCTATTCTTTACCTTTCGGTTGCTGACTCTTTTCGCCAAGGCATGGGGCAACAACATTACAACAATTACTACGCGGCTATTGCTAGCGCTCTTTCGATCGTGGGCATCTTTGTTCTTAGTCAAAGTGCAATTGATAACCACAATAGAATTAGCATCGTCATACTTGTTATGTATGGGCCTATTTTGTTAGTGAAATTGCTGAATAGTTTTCAGGTCAGCCAGCAATTACACTCACCAGCAGCAATAAAAAATAAGCAAGCTCATAAAAATAGCAAGCGATTGCTTTTAGCTGTATTTGGCATTGGCATGGCAAATATATTGATTCAGTTGGCGGTGCTTTTAAATAAAAATATTGTATCGTTTTACTTAATTGATGAGAGTTTGTTAGCCATGGCGAAACTGGAAATGGCGTTTCGTTATTTCACTATTGCAGGTACGTTTTTTGCCACTATTCAAATGCCTCTGTGGCCTCTTTTAGCTGCTGCGCAAAAACGTAAAGACTATCGTTGGATAGCTAAGTGTCAGCAATTATTGGTGATGGGGTTTGTATTAATTAGCCTTATTTTATTAATGATTATGTCGGTATATGGCTCGCAAATTTTAGCGTTATGGTCCGGTAATGCTTTATTTGTTTCAGGGCATGAAATGAGCTTAGTATCTTATTATTTTATTACCATAGCACTTAACCAAGCTCATATTATTGTACTTATGGGGCAAGGAAAGTTCGGTTTTATCGCTAAGGCGCTATTAGCTGAAAGTGGCTTGTTGTTGGTATTAATTACTAGTGGCCTTTTTGAGCAACATCTGGCTGGTATATTAATGTCCTTAATTGTCGCACGAATACTCACATCAGCTCCGATGTTAGTCACTAAAGTATGGTTGGCTGGTAATAAGGAAACTAGCAATGGTGGCTAATATTCACTTTGTAAGTTATGCGGCAGGGGCGTTTCAGAAGAACATTTCTGCTAATCGATTTTTCGCTAAATTATTTTTGCGTCCAAAGTCTATTAACTTTTATTGTCGAGGTGATTTAGTCAAGACGCCATTTTATCGAGATAATCGAGATGTGCTTGACGAACCGAGAGGAGCGGGTTATTGGGCTTGGAAGCCATTTTATATTTTAGAGTGCATGAAGCATGTTCCTGATGGTGATTTTGTTATATATCACGACTGTGGTTTTGGTTATCGCTTTAAGCAATTTATTTACCCTAAGTTATTGCTTACATTTGCAGATCAATTTGGCGCGGTTCCCGGTATCTTTATACCAGAGCATGGTGCTAATAAGCGATGGACAAAGCAGATAGTATTTCAGCAATTAGGTTGTAACCAAGGCTACTTCAAAAATAAACCTCAAATTCAGGCGACTTTTTCGATCTGGAAAAATACAGCTGAAAATCGTGATTTTATTGAATCTTGGTTAGCGGCATGTGTTGACCGTAGCTTAGTGACTGACGATGTTATTGCTGGCGTAGATAATGATCTGGAATTTATTGAGCATCGACACGATCAATCTCTGTTAACATTACTAGCATTAAAAGCTAAGTTAAAAGTGCCTAATGCTGATGATGAAGTTATCCCTTTTAATAAGTCTGTCAGTATGGTGGAGTTGTTTTTTCGAGCGAAACACTCTCGTTGGTACGCCTTCTTCTATTCACTTTTATTAAGACTTGGTCAATGGCGGAAGCGATGAAAGTATGTTTAGTTGACCCAATAGGTTCGGGTCACCACAGTGAGTATGTAAAAGCTGTTTTGACTCGTTTTGCTGAGCTAGGCGTTCAAGTTCATTTTATTGGCGCTGCTAACGTTGCTCAAGAGATTAAAGGCGATATCAATAGCTACACGGTTTTAGATATCGAACAAAAAACGGGTTTTCTCTCTAAAGAACTTAGTAAAGTGGAATTTATTAAACAGGTTTATGAAACAGCTATCCAAAGAAAATGTCAGCTCATTCATTTTTTGTATTTAGATCGAAATATTCGAGCGCTATATCGCTCAAAATGCATTAGCAAGTTACCAACGGTAGCTACATTGCATTGGGGTTATATGATTTCAAGCGTGTGTCAAACTTATCGTCAAAAACTGGTGGGATTTATTGATTCTTTATTACTTAAAAACCTTACTAATAAAGGATTACTGCTTTGTGTTCATTCTGAGAGAGTAGCGTCGCTATTATCATGTCGAGAAGGGGCTGTATCTTCATTGAACTACCCGATAAAAAGTAGTTATAAGTTTAATGAACAAGAACGAAACCAATATAGAGAAGAACTTGGAGTTGAGCAGGGTGAAAAATTATTGCTGTGCTTTGGTGGCACAAGACGGGATAAAGGAGCGGATAAGGCTCTTAAGTCGATAGTACTTTTACCTGAACAGTATAAATTGCTAGTTATTGGTGCTGAGCAAGATATTCTTTTCAGTGATTTAGCTCAATTAGCTGACAATCTAGGTATAAACCACCGAGTGATTTTAAAAAAACAATTTGTTGAAGATGATAAAGTCAATCAAATATTTTCAGCTGCGGATTGTTTGTTATTACCCTATGACGAATCGTTTTCTGGTCAAAGTGGACCGTTAACAATTGCTGCCGCTGTTGGCGTGCCAGTTATCGCGTCTAATTCGCTTGTATTGGAAGAGTCCATTAGAAAGTATAATCTCGGCCAAATCCATCAATGGAGGGAGATGGACAAACTGCAGTCACTATTAGCAAATATTGACACTTCAAATAAAAAAGGGATGCAAGATTTTATCGATGCAAGTAGTTTCAATAAATTTAGCCAGAGCAATGTTTTGAATTACCAGAAATTTATTTCTCAAGGCTGTGAGTAAAATCAAAATTGTATGAACGCTATACGAATTAACGGCCCTCAAATTGGCTTCGTCCTATACTTTTGCGGGGTATTCATATCTTGGCAAATACAGGCGTTGGGTTTTCTACCACGATTCTTAGATATTGGTCTAATTTTAATTTTATCTGTAAGTTTGATTTTTTTGGGAAGGGCTCGACGTCGAAACGAAGATGGACAGAATTCATTCTTAATAATTTCTTTACTATTTCTACTAGTATACGCGCTAGTTAGCTCGATAATCGTGGGAGATATTAAAAACCTCATTTGGTGTATATTTGGTTTGGCTTCAGCCTTGGCCTTTTATTTACTCGATTTCGATAAAATCAACATTGGTAAGTATGCATTTTATTTTGCTTTTCTTAGCTGCCTTATTTATTTTTTTCAGCTTTCTAATAATTCTTCAATAACAGTAAACGCACTAGTCAGGTATACGGTATTAGAAGGAAATGAAGCATTTGGTTTGGCTTCATATACGGCAATATCAGCGCTTTGCTTTTCAGTTGCTTTAATAAACAACAAGCTATCGTACCGTAAATTGTTTTTGTTATTTTCACTTCAGCTTTTAGTTATTTTTATCGTACTTATTTCTGGCACTAGATCGCCATTGTTTGGCCTGTCCGCAGCTTTGATGTACATAAACTGGAGATTATTTCGTCATCCAGTAGCAATCTCTAGAAAACTAAATATAATTTTCTTCGGTATTGTTGCTGTTGTGGTATGCATTTCTCTATTTGATAGCGTAGCAATACGCTTTATTACATTTATCGATTTTTTAAATAATGGCTTGTTAACACTATTCAATCGAGGTGGATATTATGCTGATGCTGCCGCTTTATCTCGTGTATATCAAAGGGAAATAGCATTTGAGCACTTTTTTAATCACTTTTACTTTGGAGCGGGTTTTAAAAATTTTTGGGTAGACTTTCCTATATTGCAAGCATTCTCAAACGGTGGTGTGTTTTTAGGTGTCATTTATTTTTTAGTGTACTTTGTTTACCCTTTTTTCTATTCATTACGTACATTA
Organism: Colwellia sp. MEBiC06753; assembly: GCF_053470325.1. Lineage (NCBI taxonomy): Bacteria > Pseudomonadati > Pseudomonadota > Gammaproteobacteria > Alteromonadales > Colwelliaceae > Colwellia > Colwellia sp. MEBiC06753. Next base: position 111,427 of record NZ_JBQMTM010000010.1, read on the forward strand.
TTTATTGAAGCTGAACCAAGCGCTGTAAGGCAGCTAATTGCTCTGATTTACATCATCAATTCACCACGACTGTTTCTGCATGGACAGCCATATGATTGGCAACACATGGTTTATGTTATTCCAGCGATTATGCTTTTTTCTCGATATAAACGTAAGGTGTAGCAGATGAAAGAGAAGAAGCTACTCATCATTCAACCTTATTTGACACGCTATCGCATACCCGTATTTCTTACTCTCAAGAAAAGTTACGATCTCACTGTGGTGGCAAGTGAATCTGACTCATTTGGTCAATTTGATGATGTAGAGAAGCGTGAGTTAAATGTATGCATTAGCGAAACCAAATCTTTTTTTGGAGGGAAACTGTTTTGGCAGAGCAAAGTGCTGAGCATGCTTTTTAAGCGCAAACCAAATAAAGTATTCGTAGCTGCAAATCCTAGATACTTAAGTTCTTGGTGTTTGCTTTTATTAGCGAAGTTAACGCGCAAGCAGATTTATTTACATGGGCAAGGAAGGTATAACAAAACTGATTTAACAGCGTTGCAGAAAACTCAATATTGGCTTTATGAAAAGCTGTGTCATCGTTATATTTGTTATACAGAGTATTGTCAGCGCTCATTGCTGGCAACCGCTATCTATCCAAAGACTGTGGTTGCTGAAAATAGCATTACCAATAAATGTCCTATTAGCACAAGAAACTCTTTTGAATTAGGTATCTTATATATTGGACGATTAAGGGAGCAATGCAATTTAGAGCTTTTATTATCAGCAGTTGAGCAGATAAACAAACGAGGTAGTCTAAAGGTTAAATTGCACGTTATTGGTGAAGGGAACGAACTAGAAAGCTTTCAGAAAGCTCAATCAGAGCATGAAGAGTTTTATGGTGAGTTGTATGATCAGGGGTTAATAAGAGACATTGCTAGTAAGTGTTTTGCAGGGTGTTACCCGGGAGATGCAGGATTAAGTATTTTACATTACATGTCGTTATCTTTAGTACCTATTGTTCACGATAAAATGGCGCAACATATGGGGCCAGAACCTAGTTATATCACTCATAAACATAATGGGATGTTGTTCAAACGTGATGACCTAGCATCGCTTGTTGAAACAATTGATTGGCTGTTAAATAACAAAGTGCTAGCTGCTAAAATGCAAGTGCGAGCGTTTGACTCTTACCATCAATTAACTAACCCCTCTCTAGGTCAGCGATTGTCAACTATTTTAAACAGCTAGTGATTAATTGATATCATTTTACGCAATAGCGAGTGTAGTTGAATTTTAGATTTGTCTAGTAGTTGATTAAATTGTTCAATTCGCTCTTGCTTGGCATTGTTTGTAAATAATCTACTCACTTTTGCAGAAATTAAACAACTAACAATATTTTCAGCAATGTCATTTTCCCCATTGAAAGAGTAACCATTTAAGTTATTAATTACAGCTTTCATGCAGCCTTGCTCAGTACCAATTAACAGGGCGCCAGCGGATGCAGCTTCATAAAGTACCAGAGGCTCTGCTTCATTTTGATATGAAGATGGAAAGATAAAACAGTCAAGTGTTTGATAAAATGCATCTTTATCTTGATTAAAAAGTGGTCCCAGATATTCTAACTGAGGTATCTCCTTAATGGCGTGTACCACTAATTTTTTCGTTTCATCATCAACAAATGGACCAGCTAGCTTTGCCTTAAATTCAATATTTCTAATACTCAATTTTTTGCATACCTCAATAAACGTAAAAGTGCCTTTTGCTTCACACAAGTTAGCTAAATGGCCAAGTTGAATGACAGAATTTTGTAACGCTTTAAGGGAGACTGGCTTAAATAGTGCCAAGTTAGACACTTCAATAATACAGCTTTCATCAATGCCATATCTCTCAGACAGTAACAGCTTCATTTTGGTACCTAAAACAACATGTGTAGCGCTTTTTCCTGCTACTTTATTGACCAAGAAGAAGAGTGTGCTTTTTTTATTAAGGTAATTAAAGGAATGATGGTGAATAAATATTTTGTTTAGAAATATACGTGCAACAAGGAGATAAAATACATCGTAAATTAGGCCAAAACCACCGTTTATTGGCCGATAAAAGCTTCCGTAAATATTAGTAAATGAGACAATTAATAGGTATATCAAACAATAAATTGTATGCAGAAGTTTTACTAAACTCCAAATTAGGCTGCTTAGGTAGCTGCTATTGAATAATCTTGCTGCATAGGACGGTGCAGAGTTAATTGTTATGAACTTTGCATTGTAGTCTTGAGTGTGACTCTTTACTGCTAAATTTACATTTGACATGCCATGTACTGGTTTGGGGAGATCCATCACATAAATCAAAACTAACGTCCTATGCTATAACGAGTTGAATAAGTAGTACTTTCTTCGCTATCTTAAATTTCAGCTGTAACGATTGCTAGATGAAAAAGCAATATTTTTTCGATTGAATAACTGTCAGCTTTATTTACAGAATATAATCTCTTATTGCCTGTTTTTATGTAATTTGTTGTAATTTAAAGCTTTTTGTATTCGGTATGATTTTTGCTTACTTGTTTGTGTTAGATGTAAGTAGTTAAAAGGAAAGTAGTTTTGAAGTCTGTAATTGGAAGTTTGTTGTTATTTCTGGTTGCCCCTATTGCGAGTGCGAACCTGTTAGTTAACGGTAGCTTTGATGAAACCGGAAGTCCGTTAGAGTTTAAAAGTATTGCAAACGCTCATAATCTAGGTCCAGATACGGAACGATATTTAGATACGCTAGATGAAACCAAAAATTGGGGTATTTTTACAGGCATTCCTGGCTGGCAGGTTGTGCAAGGTAGCTATATTGAAGTATTGCATACTGGAGCAAATACCGACGGCCTTGAAGAAGGCGCTACAGGAGCCACTGGTGACGTAAAAGCACACTCTGAAGGCTTGTTTGTAGAGCTTGATTTAGATGAAGAATTGAATAACCAGACAGGTAAGGTTAATGCGGCAATTGGTCAAACATTGCTTAATTTGATGGTTGGTGAATTGTATGAAATTGTTTTTTACTATCAGCCTCGCACAACTTTGGAAGATGACAATGGCATTGCGCTGAGCTGGTTTGACGGTGGATTAGATAACTACCCTCCGACAGAAACTGTACTTACGGTAGATGGTCAAGCTGATTCATGGAAGTCTCGTGATGATCTTGACGATAATGGTTGGGCTAGGTTTTCTGCAGAAGTAGAAGCTACTAGCGCTACAATGTCAATTGCTTTTACAGGCCTAGGCGGTGTAAATGGTCGTGGCGGCTTTATTGATACGGTAAGTGTTACAAAAGCGGCTGTTCCTGTTCCTGTACCCGCAACATCGATTTTACTACTAACATTAATTCCTTTGATGCTTCGTAAAAGAAGGTAGCACTGAGTTTAAAGTTGAAAAAGGGTAAGCTAATAGCTTACCCTTTTTTTGTGCATAACCTATTTAATTTAAAGATTTTTCGCTATAAAGTGGTTTACTACTTGATCAGCTATTCTAATTTGATTATTTACCTGCTCATTGTATGAACGTGAACATTTTCTACACAGCAAACAAGACATATTCATAATGCAAAACTTGAAGTTATTTAAAGTTCCTAAAAACTTTAGGGGTAGGAATGTATTTATTGTACAACTGTGGTGGTTAGTACAAGCAACACTATTTGCAGGTTCACCCCAATTTATGTATCGGTGGCGCGCTTTTTTATTACGTCTTTTTGGTGCTCAAATTGGTAAAAACGTTATTATAAGACCTAGTGTCAAAGTGACTTACCCATGGAAATTAATCATAGGTGACAATGCCTGGGTAGGTGACGAAGTCAATTTATATACCTTGGGTGAAATAACAATTGGTAAAAATGCGGTTGTTTCGCAACGCAGCTATTTATGTACAGGGAGCCATGATTATCAAAGTCCATCGTTTGATATCTATGCCAAACCTATCAACATCAAAGATGGAGCGTGGGTTGCTGCAGACGTATTCATTGCTCCTGGCATTACTGTAGGTAAAGGTGCTGTTATAGGTGCAAGGAGCTCCGTTTTTACTGATATGCCGGCTGAAATGGTCTGTATGGGAAACCCTGCAAAAGTCGTAAAGGGTAGAGCTGTAAAGTGATAATGTTGTTGTTGAGCTCGAATTATGCTCCAGAACTAACGGGTATCGGAAAATATAATGGTGAATTTGTTGCTGCACTTGCAAAAAGGCAGATCAAATCACTTGTTGTTACCGCGCCGCCTTATTACCCGGAATGGAAGCGTCATCAAGGGTTTACCAATTGGTGGTCTACCGCCAAAGGATGTGAATACGCGACGATATATCGCTGCCCTATTTACGTACCTAACAAGCTTTCGACTATCAAGCGTTTGATCCATCTCGCAAGCTTTAGCGTGAGCTCTTCGCTACGTTTGTTGACGCTGCTGAGAAAAAGGCCTGACGTGGTATTTGTTGTTCAACCAACCTTATTTTGTGCCCCAGTAGCCTTGCTTTTTAGTAAATTAACCGGTGCCAAGTCTGTAATGCATATCCAGGATTTTGAAGTCGATGCGATGTTTGGTTTAGGCATGAGTCAAAGTTCGCTGTTGAAGCGTATTGCAGTGTATATTGAGTCGTTTCTACTAAAGCGTTTTGATGTCGTATCATCGATCTCTTACAGTATGCTCGAACGGGCAAAATCAAAAGGCGCATCTGACAATCAACTACATTTATTTCCTAATTGGGCAGATCTTAACTTCGTTACGCCCGAGGTTTCGGGTGATAAATTACGCGCTCAATGGGGCTATTCGCCGGATGACTACATTGTTTTATATTCGGGTAATGTTGGCGAGAAACAGGGATTAGAAATTATTCTTGAAGCTGCTTCAGCGTTGACCGCAGATAAACAGCTGAAGTTTATTATTATTGGCAATGGAGCTAACCGAGCACTTTTAGAACAAAAGGCGAAAAGTCAGGGGCTGGTTAATATCGAGTTTAAGCCGTTGCAGGCTTGGGAATTGATGCCTGAAATTTTGGCAATGGCTGATTTGCACCTTGTCGTGCAAAGATGTGGTGCTGCTGATGCTGTGTTACCGTCAAAACTAACGAATATTCTTGCCGCTGGTGGTCATGCACTGGTAACGGCTGAACCTACTACTGAACTAGGGAAAATAGCCGCTCGGCATCCGGGTATCTACCATTGTATTGAACCCGAAAATAGTAAATTATTTATTAAGACGATTACTGATTTGGTGAGCGAAGGGAAAAAAACAAATAATTCAATAGCACGAGAGTACGCTATTAACCATATGGATCTGGAGCATATTTTGGAAGCGTTTTTGCAAAAAGTATCATCTATTAAATAGCTTCCAATGATAATAGAATTCAAAATAACGAAAAAGTAATAAAAAATGGAAAGAAAAAAGGCATTTATCACTGGTATCACAGGTCAAGATGGTTCATATCTTGCCGAATTTTTATTAGAAAAAGGCTATGAAGTTCATGGCATTAAACGTCGAGCTTCTAGTTTCAATACCGAGCGTATTGATCATATATACCAAGATTTGCATAAGGAAGATAAACGATTTTTCTTACACTATGGTGACTTGACGGACACCTCAAACTTGACGCGATTATTAGCCGATATTAGACCGGATGAAGTTTATAATTTAGGGGCGCAAAGTCATGTGGCAGTTTCGTTCGAGTGCCCTGAGTATACTGCTGATGTTGATGCCATTGGCACTTTACGTTTATTGGAAGCTATTCGATTTTTAGGATTAGAAAAGAAAACACGTTTTTATCAGGCGTCGACTTCAGAGCTTTATGGTTTGGTTAAAGAGACCCCGCAAACAGAAGAAACGCCGTTTCACCCTCGCTCACCTTATGGTGTTGCAAAAATGTATGCTTATTGGACCGTGGTCAACTTTAGAGAAGCATACGGCTTTCATGCAAGTAACGGTATTTTATTTAATCATGAGTCTCCACGTCGGGGTGAAACCTTTGTGACGCGTAAAATTACTCGAGGCCTTGCCAATATCGCACAAGGCATAGATAAATGTTTATATTTGGGCAATATGGATGCTTTGCGAGACTGGGGGCATGCCCGTGACTATGTCAAAATGCAATGGCTGATGCTACAACAAGAGCAACCGGATGATTTTGTTATCGCTACTGGAGTTCAGTATTCAGTGCGACAATTCGTTGAATATGCAGCCAAAGAGCTGGGCATTTTAATTGAGTGGCAAGGTAATGGCGTGAATGAGCAAGGCGTTGTAAAAGCGATAACCGGAAAAGAAGCGCCGGCGCTTTCAGTCGGCGATATTATTGTACAAGTGGATGAAAAGTACTTTAGGCCGGCAGAAGTTGAAACATTACTTGGCGACCCTACTAAAGCGAAAGAAAAATTGGGCTGGCAACCTGAAACTAGTTTTGAACAAATGGTAATAGAAATGGTGCAGCATGACTTAGCTATAGCCAAGCAACATGCGCTACTAAAGAAAAATGGCTTTGATGTAAATATGGCAACAGAGCGTTAGTATGGCAAATAAAAGAGTATTTGTTGCTGGTCACCGTGGAATGGTTGGCTCTGCGATTGTCAGGGAGCTTGCTAAGGATGCCAGCATCGACATTATAACCGCTGAACGGCAGTCTATTGATTTAACCGAGCAGGCGGCGGTTTTCGATTTCTTTAAACAACAAAAAATTGATCAAGTGTATCTCGCTGCCGCTAAAGTGGGTGGGATTTACGCTAATAATACTTATCCTGCAGAGTTTATTTATCAAAATTTAGCTATTCAAAATAATGTCATTCATGGAGCCCATCTTGGCGATGTTAACGAGTTGTTGTTTTTAGGCTCGTCTTGTATCTATCCCAAACAGGCGAGTCAACCTATGGCTGAGTCGGCATTACTGACAGGACCACTCGAGCCGACAAATGAACCTTACGCTATCGCTAAAATTGCCGGCATAAAAATGTGTGAGTCATATAACCGGCAATATGGTCGGCATTACCGAAGTGTGATGCCCACTAACCTGTATGGAGCTAATGATAATTATCACCCCGAAAATTCGCATGTTATTCCTGGGCTAATTCGCCGATTCCATTTAGCTAAGTTGAATAATGAACCGAGCGTGGTCGCATGGGGAACAGGCACACCTAAACGTGAATTTCTTTATGTTGATGATATGGCTAAAGCTTCTGTATTTGTAATGGGGCTTGATGAGCAAGTCTATCAGGCTAATACTTCAGCTATGCTAAGTCATATCAATGTTGGTACCGGTGAAGACTGCTCTATCAAACAGTTAGTCGAAACTATTGCACAGGTGGTTGGTTATCAAGGAAAAATTGAGTTTGATACCACAAAACCTGACGGAACACCGCGTAAATTAATGGATGTTTCTCGCTTAGCGTCTTTAGGGTGGCGTTATCAAATATCGTTAACGGAAGGGTTAACTAAAAGTTATCAGTGGTATATCGATAATATCGATAACGCTAGAACTGCTTAAAAGTTTAATAGGCACTCTAACAAACCAGAGGTTAATAAGCATTTTTGTTCACGAATCCTGTAAATAGCGTTTGAATGAGAATGCGAATATCAAACAGCAGTGACCAGTTTTGAATGTAATATAGATCGTACTCGACCCGTTTTTCCATTTTAACTAACGTGTCAGTTTCACCACGCCAGCCATTAACTTGTGCCCAGCCAGTGATGCCTGGCTTTACCTTATGGCGCAACATATAGCCACCAATCATCGAACGATATTCTTCATTATGCTCTACAGCATGAGGCCTTGGTCCAACAAGCGACATATCACCTAAAATAACATTGAATAATTGTGGTAGTTCATCCAACGAGGTTTTGCGAAGGAAACCGCCAATAGAAGTAAAGCGCGCATCAAATTTGGTGGCTTGCGCTAATTTCTCAGATTGTTTAGCAACAAGTTGCATGGTTCGAAACTTGTAAATATTGATTTGTTTACCATCAAGACCATAGCGTTTTTGTTTGAAAATTATCGGGCCTGATGAAGTCAACTTAACTGCGATGGCGATTATCGCCATCGGAATGACAGCGAATGGCAATATTAAGGATGTTAATACAATATCTTCAACGCGCTTAACGGTTTTGCTGAACCCTTCAAACGGTGAATCAAAAATACTGAGCGTTTGCATGGTGCCTATATGCTGCCACCTAGCTCGAAGTAAATTATAAATAAAGAAATCAGGAATAATATGTACTGTCGCTGTGGTATCACTAAATCCTTGTAAAATAGTGGCTATTCTTTCTTCGGCCTTCATTGGTAGCGCAATATACACCTGACTAATGTTGTCGGATTTTTTTACATATTCGATTGCGTCATTAATTGAACCAAGTAGTTGTGTGTGAGCAATGTCAGGCAGCCTTTCAGCGCTGCGGTCATCGAAAAAGCCTTTCAAGTTTAACCCCAGCTCAGGGTTAAGCTTTATTTGTTCGGCAAGCTTTACGCCAGAAGGGGTAGCGCCAACGATGACAACTTGTCTTAAATTTATCCCTGTTCGACGAAACTTAAATAAAATAGCCCTAAAAATAATACGCCATACATTTAACGTAACCAAAGTAACGACAAACCAAATGCCAATGGCAAGGCGGGAGTATATAACACCTGTTTTCGTAAAATATGCCAATGTAATTAATATGACGCAGCACAAAGACCAAACCAAACTGGTGTAACTGATCATGGTAAAGGTGGTTGAAGTTCGCCACGAACGATAAAGTTCAAATGACTGACTAAAGAATAAAAAAGAGATGAGGCTGATGAGCAAAACAGCTAGATAATAAATATCTACATCAATGGCCATTACCTGCATTGTTGCAATAAATAACAAGGTAATAATGACAATATCTATCGCGCGATAAATTGCCGAAAAACTACTGTGTATAGTGTTAAGTAATCCGCTGTACATGTTAGATTCAATCTTGATTTTATTGGCACTTCGCTAACATTTAGCAATAAGCCGCCATTATAGGGTTAAAACTTTCTATAAATCAAAAAGATAAGGAAAATAAATTTTAATTAATCTTCGGCATATGTTGCTTTAATTATAGGCATTTGTTTCGTATAATAATTTTTCTACGTGCGGCTGTAATAACGATAAAAATTAAAGTTAAGGGATGACCATGCACTCACTTTCAAAAGCACTTTGCTATAGTGCCTTTTTTACTTCACTTGCTCATGCTGCCATTGTTGATGATGACGATCGGCAAGATAAAGCTATACAACTCTCAGGTGGGCTGCTTACCCCTACGTTCAAACTTTATCAGCGCTATGATGGTAACGTGGCTAGCAGCGATGTTGAAGAAGTAGACTCATGGATGACTATTTATCAGCCGCATTTAAGCTATACCCGAGAATTTGGCGAATTTGGCAAGCATAATATTCAACTTGACTATATTCTGGCACATGGTGCTTATCATGCAAGTGATGAAGATACTTATACCGATCATGATATTTCAGGTAATTTAAATTACGAAATCAATAACCGTCATCGAGTGCAGGTAGAAGCCGGATATATTGATGGTCATGATGAACGTGGTAGCCGATTTTCTATAGGGAACGGTAACGAATTAACAGAACCTGATACCTATGAGCAGCTATATGCTAACTTAACTTATAAATTTGGCGTTATTGATGCAGATGTTCGATTTAACCTTGAATATGGCTTTTTAGATAACGCCTATGATAGTCGCTATATTACAGATGCAGACGGAAACCGTATTGATCGTACAAAAGAGCGTGATAGAGCGTCAGACCAATTATCGGGTACCGTATTTTATAAAATTGGTGCTGTAACTGACTTAACCATTGAAGCCCGTCGACTAAATGTCGATTATGACTACACGGCTTTGCCACAAAACGAATTATCGAGTATCGAAAATCAATATATGCTCGGGGTTAGGTGGGAAGCAACAGCGCTTACTACCGGTTACGCTAAAATTGGCTATAAAGAAAAACGCTTTGATTTATCTAGTCGTGAAGATCATACAGGTTTTGAGTGGGACGTTTCGGTGAAATGGGAACCTAAAACGTATTCTTATTTTAAACTGGCAACGGGCCGTTCAACACAAGAAACAAATGGTGAAGGCTTCTTTATTCCTGGACAAAGCGGTTTAGGGTATTACGTAATTAATACAAACTATTCATTAGCTTGGGTTCATGACTGGAATAACCGACTTTCAACACAGCTTTCTTATGACATTGATGAAAATGTTTACCAAGGTGATATTGGCAAATTGCGCACCGATGATAATGATGGTTTTGTGGCAACGGCTTATTACGATATGAATTATTGGTTAAGCTTTACTTTGGAATATGTAAATAACCGCCGTGACAGTACCCGAAATAATTTAGATTATGATAGAGACTTAGTCACTTTAGGTGTTCGGATTGCGTTGAAATAATGACTAGATTATTTGGGATTTTTATTTCGTTATTAATGGGGTTGTCGGCAATAACAAATGCAGAACCGGCAACTGACTATCAGCTAGGCTCTGGTGATACCATAAAAATAACTGTTTTTGGCCAAGCTGATTTATCGATGGAAACATTGATTGATGACAGCGGCAAAATGGAATACCCATTTTTGGGGCAAATTCAAGCAACTGGTAAAACGCTCGCTCAATTACAAAATGATATATATAGTGGTTTAAAAGGGGATTACTTAGTAAACCCCAATGTCTCGGTCACTATCGTTGAATATCGACCTTTCTTTATAGATGGCGAAGTAGAAAAGCCTGGCGCCTATGCGTTCCAGCCAGGCTTAACCGTAAGTAAAGCTGCGGCATTAGCGGGCGGCTACACTGAGCGGGCGTCATTGTCGAAAATTTTTATTGTTAGAAGTAACGATACTGAGCAAAAAATGGTTAATGTTAAGGGTAGTGAGCTGGTTCAACCCGGCGATATCATTACGGTCCGTCAAAGTTACTTTTAGAGTCCCCAATGTCGACAGTAGTAAATCAATATAATAATAACGAACAAGATCTTCATTACTATCTACGCATATTAAATCGCTATCGTTGGCGAATTTTAAGTTTAGCCATTGTTTTAACGCTTTTTGCTGCGGTGATTACTTTCACCATTGTGCCAATATATAAAGCTTCGGCAACGTTACTTATCGAGGCAGAGCAAGCCAATGTTGTCTCAATTGAAGAAGTTTACGGCATTGACTCTGGTCGCCAAGAATACTTTTACACTCAGTTTGAAATTTTAAAATCTCGGCAAATCGCCAAGCGAGTCGTTGAAAAATTAAAATTAGCCACACATCCAGAATTTCAACAAAAGCCAGAAACATCATTTTCACCGATAAACTATATCAAATCCTTGTTAGCGATTAATGTCGGTAAAAAGCGCGAATATAGTGCCAAAGAGCTACAAGAAATTACGACAAGAGCTGTGGTGAGTGACTATATGTCGCGATTGACCATTGCCCCTATTCGTAGCACTCAATTGGTCACCATTGCTTTTGAAGCAAGTTCCCCAGAGCTTGCTGCGAAAATAGTGAATACCCATGCGGAGGTTTATATAGAAAACTATTTAGAATCGCAATTGATGATGACAGAGCGGGCATCGAGCTGGCTAAATGAGCGTTTAAATATTCTTAAACAAAAACTGGAAGAATCTGAAAACAGCTTGTTGGCTTACCAAAATCAAGAAAGCTTGGTGGACATTGGTGGTGTTAAAAGTATTGAAGCAAAAGAGCTGCAAGAATTAAATCAACAGTTATCAAATGCTCGTCAACGCCTAAGAGAAAGTGAAAACTTATACAACTTAATTAACGATAATAAAGGTAAGCTTAATGCGCTGATGGCGCTACCTGAAGTACTAAACCACCCGTTAATTGAAGCGGTTAGCCAAGCCGTACAGCGTAGCAATAATAAAATATCGGAATTAAAAGGTATTTATGGGCCTAAACATCCGATCATGCTTGCGGCTGAGTTAGAGCTTAACTCTGCTCGTGATAATTTAGCGGATCAAGTAGAGCTATTGGCTAACGGTATCAGTAACGAATATGCGAAAATTGCCAAAGACGTTGAAAATCTTGAATTGGCAATTGCAGATAAGGGGAAGCGTTATCGTGAACTTTCTCGTTTAGATAGCCGACAACAAGAATTAAAGCGTGACGTAGAAACCAATCAGCAATTATACAATGCTTTTTTTACGCGCTTTAAAGAAACCAAAGAAGTTGGGGAGTTTGAATCTGCAAACGCCAGAGTTATCGACCCTGCCTTACCACCAAGTTTGCCTCATAGTCCGAAGAAAAAGTTAATCATTGGCTTAACCTTTATGTTGAGTTTAATCTGTGGTGTTGGATTAGTTTTATTATATGACTTTTTAAATGACGGTATTCGTTCCGTAGATGATATTGAACAAAAGCTGAATCAGCGCATGTTAGGGCTATTACCTAAACAAAAACAACTCAAAAAGTCTGGTTTACCGCTAAGACATTATTTTGATGTAAAGCAGCACGCATTTAGTGAGTCAATTAGAACGCTGCGTACAAGTTTACTATTACTTAATATTGAAAAAAGCCCTAAAGTGATTTCGGTCACATCCTCTGTGCCGGGAGAAGGCAAAACGACAGTATCCATTAACCTTAGTTTCGCGTTGAGTCAGCTAGAAAAAGTATTATTAATTGATGCCGATATGCGTAGACCATCGGTAGCTAAAGCCTTTAAGTTACCTGCTTATCAAGAAGGACTCTCTAATATCTTATCTGGCACTCATAATGTGGAAGAGTGCATTGTGCACGATGAAGAGTCTGGTATTGATATTATTTCCGCTGGTAGCTTACCTGCTAACCCTCAAGAACTCTTAGCGTCTGTAGCGCTAAAACAACTTATCGAGTCATTAAAGCCACAATACGATCGTATTATTATTGATACGGCGCCTACGCAAGCCGTAAGTGATGCGATGATTATCTCGAAAAATGCTGACAGTTTGATTTATGTCGTGAAAGCCGAAAGCACACGTCAACGAATGATTAAGCAAGGGCTATCACGTTTAGCTGCGATGTCGGCCAGAATCGATGGTATCGTATTGAATCAGGTGGATCTGGATAAAGCCGCAAAATATGGTGATTATCATGGATATTATGATCAGTATGGTTATAACAATTTGGTTGAAGAAAGCCCTAGCCGCGACTAATGCTGATTAAGAGAGCTTAAGTCATGTATGATCTGCACAGTCATATACTTCCAGCGATTGACGACGGTGCTCAATCGATAGATGACACAGTGGCACTTTTAACCGCTGCCGTCAAAGATGATATTAGTCATTTAATTTGTACGCCGCATATTCAATTGGGGCGATTTGATAATTCGTTGAGCAGTATCGGTCAAGTGTTTGAACAGGTGTCTCAACATCCTGCAGTAAAAGCGTTACCTATAACGCTATCTTATGCGGCTGAAGTTCGAATTTGCCCAGAAATAATGCTCTTGGCTAAACAGCAAAAACTCCCTTTTGTCGGCCATTGGCAGCAAATGGATGTATTATTACTAGAACTTCCCCATAGCCATATTCCACCTGGTACCGAGCAGTTGATTAAGTGGCTAATTAATCACAATATTATGCCAATGCTTGCACATCCAGAGCGCAATAGAGATATACAGGCGGATTATAATAAGTTCAATTTACTGGCTAAATCAGGCTGTTTATTTCAACTGACCGCATCATCGATTATTGGAGATTTCGGCGAACTGGCTCAAAAGGTAGCTACGCGAATTATTGCGCAAGAAAAGGCGACAATTGTCGCTTCAGATTGCCATAATATTAAGCGTCGGCCACCGAAAATGAGTGAGGCCTTTAATTATGTTTCAAGGCACTTTTCCTCAACTCAAGCTGAGTTATTGTTTAAGCAAACTCCTAAACAAATAGCGGAACGCAAGTTTCATGGTTAACGCTAAAGGTTGGCGAATAATTGCTGCAATAGCTGGGATTATCTTATGTTATTTAGCTTATATCGCATTTAATCATAGTGTGGCTAATTTGCGATATCGTACTGCTTATAACCTCATTGAAAAGTGGCGATTAAATACTGAACTGCCATCAGATGAAGAGCTCAATTTAGCCTACGAGCAGATCCAACAGGCTAACGCTTTACACCCCAAAAATCCTCATTATTTGATCACGAAAGGTTTGGTCTTGGAGTGGTATGGCATTGCACACCAAGATCTAACACGATGGCAAGAGGCTAAATTATATTATTTGCAGGCAACGGCATTGCGTCCGACCTGGCCTGTAACCTGGGCAACATTAGCAATTTTAAAATGGCGACTTGAAGAAATTGATCAACAGCTTTTGGAATATTTAACGCGAGCGAATCAGTTTGGTCCAGCTAGACTTGAGGTTCATGAAGCGTGGATAGAAATAGGCTTTCATTTGTATCGTACAAGGCATCCTCTTACTGCAAAGGTAATAACAGCAGTGCGCAGTCATCTCAACGCTATGTTAAGTAGTACAGACCCTGAGCGTAGACAATCTGCTATACATATAATAGAGCGTCACGCTATGTTTAAACAGGTATGTAGCTGGATTCAATTTAGCCAAGAGATAAATGAACAAATAAAGCAAGAAGTTTGCGAACTTGGCTAGCGTAGCTAACTAACATTATTACGGTGCAACAGTTACGGTGCAGGTATTCTACTGAATTATTTAACTTACTTTACCAACCTATTACAAACTGCGTCAGTTTTCGCCGTTACTTCGAATTCCGTAACTTGTGTTAATTTAACGGATTGACACATTCTCATAATTGGCAATGCTTATATTAACCTTGTTCAGTTATTGCTTTTATTGTATTGCGATTAAATCAAGTGATTAATTCGAACGAAACTTAGATAGCGAAGATCAACACGCTCTAATAATAAGAGATGTTAAATGAAAGAGTTAATAATTATATTGGGTGTTATAAGTGTCATTAAATAGGTCATCTCTAAGATCATTAAAAATGACGTCTGAGCATACGATATTGAGAAGTGAGTAGCATGATTGAACTGAGTCTAGCAGCCTTTCTGGCGGTGAAAACAAGTCGAACAGTCCGGTACTTTCGTCGATGCAGTCTAATTCATAGCTGTTGCTGGTTTCAAAACTAAAAGTATTCTCTAAACAATTAATAAACTGTGTTCTATTTGAAGGAATGCTTCCATATAAGTGTTGGAACACCAAATCAGTGTGATCTACTAGTTTAAGAGAAGCATTTACAAAGCTTTCTTTAGTGTGTTTATAGGTAGTTTCTTCCAAAATATTATCGGCTTCACTCATTATTTTTTTAGTTCTTGTAACGTAAACAGGAAAATAACTCTACTCGAGTATATCTTGTAAAAAGCTCCTCTTGTACATACTTTTTATATTCTGAATCATCGTATTTACTCAAGTAGGACAGTGTATTTTTGCGTTGTTAATATTACACGAATTTCGTTACTAGGGGCGATCCCCAATCAAACGTGGCTACTTTTTAAAATGAAATTAATGGAAAATTGAGGTGGTCCTAGTTGACCTTGGTCGGGATTGGCGACTTATCTGGTAAAACAGAAAATAGTGAGTGGTCATTCACCATCTAACCCACGTATTTAGTGGAGATGGTGGCCCCACCTGGACTTGAACCAGGGACCTACCGATTATGAGTCGGGTGCTCTAACCAACTGAGCTATAGGGCCACATTTTTAAAGCTTGGACTTGCTTTTCTACTCTTACCACTTAAGCCCACTCATTATGAGTCGGGCGCTCTAACCAGCTGAGCTATAGGGCCATTTGGGATTGCTTGAATAGCGCTGATACGCGTCATTCGACTAAGCGGGGGCAGTATAAGCATTTTTTATTTTATTGTCACCACTGTCTGCTGAAATTTTTACTAAACTCAAACTGATAGCTTAATTCTTGCGCAAAAGGGTAAGTTGTTAAGTTATTGTGCTAACTCGTTCCAAATTTATTAGTACTATAATTTTCTAAGAATGGACGATTTATTTAGCGGAAGGTTAGGAGGGAATGTGCGTAAGTTTTTAACTATCTTAATGCTAGTTTTTCCTTGCTCTTTGCTATTTGGCAATGACGATTTTAAAATTACTTGGTTAATTTCGGATTCGCCACCATTTAATATTTCATCACCCGGTCCGTTATACAATAAGGGTATATGTGATGGCGTGGTTAACGAAGTTATTGCTGCGATGCCAGATGTTGAATTTGAGCTACTGTCACTGCCTCAGCCTAGAGTTTCAAAAGTAATGGATGAAGGAGAAAAAGTGTTTTTTCCTTGCATGATCCATCGTTCGCAAAATAATGCCAGAGCAAGTTACTCAACACCGATGATGCTTTACCCTCCTTTTGTCATTATTACTTTGGCTAATACAGCTAAACATATCATTGATAAGTACTCAGATTCTGTTGATTTAACTCAGCTAATGAACGATGAAAGCTTTCAGTTTGGTTATGGCTCGGGGCGCCGGTTTGACGATAATATTCAGAGCATTGTTGAACAAAGTCTTGCTTATAAAAAAGCGGCAATAAGTTATAACTCTGAAGGTGCTATGAGCTCTTTAGTGCAAATGATGAGTAAAGATCGTGTCGACTACATCATTGATTACCCGTCAAATATTCAATATTTCAATACAATCTACGATAGCAGTTTAGTGGCAATTAGCATTAAGCAAACCCAAGGTAAGGTGATAAAAGGGGCTATTGGTTGTGCGAGTCAGGCGGTTGATAATTTTGCGGGAAAAGCGATTGCGTTAATTAATAAAGCGCTCTATGACAAGGTGTTAACGAACCCTTCATATGTCGAGCATTTATTATTCTGGATGGCGTCAACCGTGCCTAATTATCAAGCGCTTTACCAAACGTTGATAGTGCAGGAATCGAATGACCAAGTACAATTGGCGTTGAAAAAGTGAACAGTTTTAGTGTTGTTAATACAGGCAAATAAAAAAGCAGCCATTTGGCTGCTTTTTTATTATTTGATAATAGCTAATCACTATTTTATTCGCAGAGTCGAGTCTACTCGCCGTCTAAGAAGCTCTTTAATTGCTCTGAGCGAGAAGGGTGGCGAAGTTTACGCAATGCTTTCGCTTCAATTTGACGAATACGCTCACGAGTAACGTCGAATTGCTTACCAACTTCTTCTAACGTGTGATCAGTATTCATATCAATACCGAAACGCATACGTAGAACTTTAGCTTCTCGGGCTGTTAAGCCAGCTAATACTTCATGCGTAGCATGCTTTAAGTTTTCTGACGTTGCAGAATCTACCGGCAATTCACCACTACCATCTTCAATAAAGTCACCTAAGTGCGAATCTTCATCGTCACCAATTGGTGTTTCCATTGAAATTGGCTCTTTAGCAATTTTTAATACCTTACGAATTTTATCTTCAGGCATTACCATACGTTCTGCTAATTCTTCAGGTGTCGGTTCACGACCCATTTCTTGAAGCATTTGGCGAGAAATACGGTTTAACTTGTTAATGGTTTCAATCATATGAACAGGGATACGAATGGTGCGCGCCTGATCTGCAATTGAACGGGTAATTGCTTGACGAATCCACCATGTTGCATAAGTTGAGAACTTATAACCACGGCGATATTCAAACTTATCAACCGCTTTCATCAAACCAATATTACCTTCTTGGATTAAGTCCAAGAACTGTAAACCACGGTTGGTATACTTTTTCGCAATTGAAATAACTAGACGCAAGTTAGCTTCAACCATTTCTTTTTTCGCACGGCGTGCTTTTGCTTCACCGATAGACATACGACGGTTGATGTCTTTAATACCATGTACGTTTAAGAAGGTTTCATCTTCAAGTTGCTTAAGTTTTAAGATGCTACGTTCAACATCTAATTCAACATCGCTAAGTTTTGCTGAATATGGCTCGCCCGCAGTTTTTTGTGCTTCGAACCAGTCTTTACAGGTTTCATTACCTGGGAAAACTTTGATAAATGTTGCTTTTGGCATACCAGCACCAACAACACAGTGCTTCATGATTAAACGTTCTTGAACACGTAATCTGTCCATTACGTCACGCATGTTTTTCACTAAGCGATCGAATACTTTTGGTACTAAACGGAATTCTTTGAATACTTCAGCTAAAGAGTCAACAGCAGCTTGTGCATCTTTATGACCACGGCCCTTAGCATCAATCACTTTATTGGCGGCTTCATAAGCAGCACGAAGCGCATCAAATTTTTCTTTTGCTAACTCTGGATCTGGACCAGTATCTTCAGCTTCTTCACTGTCATCTGAACCGTCATCATCGTCATCTTCTAAATCTGAATCTTCGTCTTCTAACTCTTCATCTGAAAGTTCTGAACCAATATGTGTTGCCGCTGCAGCTACATCATCATCTTCAGCATCAGGATCAAGGAAACCAACGATAATGTCGCTTAAACGAATTTCTTCGGCGACAAAGTTGTCCCATTGATCAAGTAAATAGTTAATTGCTGGTGGGTACTCAGCAACACTACGTTGTACTTCTTTAATACCTTCTTCAATACGTTTGGCGATGACAATTTCGCCTTTACGAGTTAATAGTTCAACTGTACCCATTTCACGCATGTACATACGTACTGGGTCAGTGGTGCGACCTATTTCACTCTCTACGGTAGCAAGCGCTTGTGCAGCAGCTTCTGCGGCATCTTCATCCGTGTTCGCTTCGCTCATCATTAAGGTATCGGCATCAGGTGCGTTTTCAAAAACCTGAATACCCATATCATTGATCATGCGAATAATGTCTTCAACTTGATCAGAATCGATAATGTCTTGAGGGAGATGATCGTTAACTTCGGCAAAAGTTAAATAACCTTGTTCTTTACCTTTGGTTATTAACTCTTTAAGTCTAGATTGTGGGGCTTGATCCATCGACGAATGTCCACCTATTAATGGCTATCAAAATTAGAACAGTAAGCAGTAAATTTTAGCAAGATGGCGATAAAATTGCCAGCTATTTAAAATTTATCTTAATGCTCTAGCGTGTATATTTGTTATTGAGTTTGTTCGCGTAGCAAGGCCTGCAGTTCACGTTTTTCATCTACTGTCAGCTGATTTAAACGTGCTTTTTGTAGCAAAAATTCAGTGCGTTGCTCTACCAGTGTATTAAGTAGTTTTTCTATGCTATCGAGAAAAACATCTTCAGCATGCTCAGCTTCAATTTGGTGTTCCCAGCAAAGCAGTTTAGCAAGTTGTTTACCTTCTTCGCGATCTCGGAATAACTCAATTATTTGTCCACTCTTTATATCGGGATGATGTGTACAAATTGCAAGCACTTCATTAAATAAACTTACACCAGGAAGTTCCAAATGAGCTAAAACATCGTGGTTTGGTAAGCTTTGAGCAAGCGTTGGATTTTCCAATAATAAAGCTATTGCAAGCCTAGTTGGGGTTGCTCTTGTCGGTTTGCTTGTCGCTTTTTTGGCAGTGTTGTTTGATGTTTGTTGCAGTTGTTTTACTAAATTTTCACCACCAGTACCGTAATTATTGGCTAACTCGTTAATCAGCGATTCTTTTAGAATACTTGCCGGTAGCTTGATTAAATATGGCTGAAATGCTTCTGCAAGCGCGGCTTTGCCCTCAAGACTAGTCATATCGACTTGCGACATTAAGTTTTCCAGTAAAAACTTCGATAATGGCTGTGCTTGATCTAATATGGCTTCGAAGGCTTGCTGCCCCTGCTGGCGAATAAGTGAATCAGGATCTTCACCATCAGGCAAAAACACAAACTTTAACGATAAGCCATCGCGAATAAATGGTAGCGCATTATCCATTGCTCGCCATGCAGCTTCTCGGCCTGCCCGGTCGCCGTCGTAACAACAAATCACTTCATTAACCGTGCGAAACAGCGTTTGAATTTGTTCGGCAGTGGTTGAAGTACCTAGTGAGGCCACCGCATAATCAACACCGTGTTGTGCTAAGGCAACAACATCCATATAACCTTCAACTACGACTAAGCGGGTTAAATTTTTATTAGCCTGTTTAGCTTCAAATAAGCCGTAAAGCTCTTGGCCTTTATGATAAATACGAGTTTCTGGTGAGTTTAAGTATTTAGGTGTTCCGTCTTGTAATACGCGGCCACCAAAACCAATGACACGGCCGCGCTTGTCGCGAATAGGGAACATAATACGGCCACGGAAACGATCGTAAGGGCGACCTTTGTCACCTTCAATTGCCATACCTAAATCAACTAATTGTTTAGATATTTGCTGATTATGGGCAAAGGCGTTCATTACGCCATCCCAGTTGTCACTGATATAACCTATACCAAAGCGTTTGGCGATTTCGCCACTTAAACCACGACCTTTGAGGTAATCGATGGCCACTTGCTTGTCTTGGGCAACTCGCAACTGTTGCTGATAAAACCGAGAAATTTGTTCCATCAGCAAATAATCATCTTGCTTTTGCTGCTGTGCTTGCTGGTATTTTCGTTGCTGCTCTGGCGTTTGTGTTTGTTCTTCACGCTCAACAGTCATACCGTTAATTGATGCTAGCTCTTCAATGGCATCGACAAAGTCAAGGCGATCATATTCCATTAAAAAGGAAATGGCATTGCCGTGCTCGCCACAACCAAAGCAATGGTAAAACTGTTTGTCAGGACTGACGCTAAATGATGGCGACTTTTCCGTATGAAATGGACAGCAGGCTTGGTAATTTTTACCGGCTTTTTTTAGGGTCACGCGTGAATTAATTAGCGAGACTATGTCAGTACGAGCTAATAGGTCATCGATAAATTGTCGGGAAATAAGTCCAGCCATAACTGTGGTTTTGTGCTCGAAAATTAGGGAAATAAAAGTTAGTTATCGAAAGTTATCGAAAGTTATCGAATTGACAGAATTCGGACGAAGTATTCTGACACAAAAAAACCGCGATGCCAAAGGCACCACGGTTTTATTTTTCAGCGCATTTCTAGGTTAAATATTTAACCGGTATTATGCGTTTAATGCTGCTCGTACTTTACCACTAACGGCGCCCAAATCAGCTTTGCCTTGCATTGCTGGTTTTAATACGGCCATTACTTTACCCATGTCAGCCATTGAACTGGCTTCAACATCGGCTATGGTAGCAGAAATCATTTGTTCGATTTCTGCATCGGTAAGGGGTGTCGGTAAAAATGCTTCTAATGCTTCAACTTCTGCTGCTTCATTAGCGGCTAACTCTTCACGACCACCTTCGGTGTACATGACAATTGACTCTTTACGTTGTTTAACCATTTTGGTTAACACCGCAATAATTCCGGCATCATCGAGCTCGGTTTTATTGTCAATCTCAGCTTGTTTTATTGCTGAAATAGCCATACGAATTGCCCCAAGTTTAATTTTTTCCTTGGCGCGCATTGCGTTTTTCATTTCATCTTTTAATTGAACAAGCAAACTCATGCTAAAGCCTCAAGCAAGTGAACTAATTACTGACTAAGCAGTGATTAGTACATACGAATACGACGAGCGTTCTCGCGAGATACTTTCTTAGCTGCGCGCTTAACTGCTGCTGCTTTTTTACGCTTACGTTCCCAAGTCGGCTTTTCGTATGACTCGCGACGACGTACTTCTGAAAGGATTCCTGCTTTCTCACAAGAACGTTTGAAACGACGTAAAGCTACGTCAAATGGTTCGTTTTCTCTTACTTTAATTACTGGCATGTTGCCTCTTACCTTAATATATCTATATAAATCGACAAATGTTTTTGGCTTTACTCTTACAGCTTACTGCCTAACATCCGCCCGCTCTATCTCAAAAATGGGTGCAGCATTCTATTCCGATGAAAACGGTTTGTAAAGTTAAATATCAGCATAACATAAAGAAAGCGCGTGATCTCTTATAGCTTCGCAGGTAAAATCGCCGCCATTGAAAATAGTGAGTGGTTAATTATGCGTATTTTAGGTATTGAAACGTCTTGTGATGAAACAGGTATTGCGATTTATGATGAAAATAATGGCATCTTATCGCACCGCTTATATAGTCAAATTGCCGTTCATGCTGACTATGGCGGAGTAGTGCCTGAACTAGCCTCGCGCGATCATGTGCGTAAAACCATTCCACTAATAAAAGAAGTACTAGCCGATGCTAATTTAACACCACAAGATTTAGATGGTGTTGCTTATACTGCGGGTCCAGGTTTAGTTGGAGCATTATTAGTTGGTTGCTCAATTGGTAGAAGCCTTGCTTATGGCTGGGATTTACCGGCCGTACCCGTTCATCATATGGAAGGGCATTTATTAGCACCAATGCTGGAAGATGACGTGCCAGAATTTCCATTTATCGCGTTGTTAGTCTCCGGTGGTCATACTATGTTGGTGCGCGTTGACGGTATTGGCGAATATGAAATGCTGGGAGAGTCAGTCGATGATGCAGCTGGTGAAGCGTTTGATAAAACTGCCAAGTTGTTAGGTTTAGATTATCCAGGCGGCCCAGTGCTGGCGAAAATGGCAGAAAACGGCACGAAAGGGCGATTTAAATTTCCAAGACCAATGACCGATCGCCCAGGTTTAGACTTTAGCTTTAGTGGCTTAAAAACGTTTGCTGCCAATACCATTGCTAACGAAATTACTTCTGCAGAAAGTAGTGAGCAATCTATCGCGCAGACCAAAGCCGATATCGCTTATGCGTTCCAAGAAGCTGTGGTTGATACTTTGGCAATTAAATGTCGCCGTGCATTAGAACAATGTGGTTTGCAGCGATTAGTGATTGCTGGTGGCGTTAGCGCTAATACATCTTTACGCGAAAAGTTAGATAACGTGACGAAGAAACTTGGTGGTAAGGTTTATTACCCACGCCCTGAATTTTGTACTGATAACGGCGCGATGATTGCTTTTGCTGGTATGCAGCGATTAAAAGCAGGGGTATTTGCTGACTTAACATTTAAAGCAACACCACGTTGGCCGCTTGATACACTGCCACCAGTGTAACGCCGCCAGTATAACGCAACCAGTATAAGGTTACCTTTAAGGTTAATAATCTAGAAGCGTGAAATTTTAGGCTCAGTACCTTTAATTAAACGAATAATGTTGTCTTTATGGCGCAATATAATCAATGTTGACAACATAAAGACCGCATAGACATATACTGGTTTTAACAGCCATACATAAAGTGGTGCCACAGAAACGGTAACAATAGCGGCAAGGCTAGAATAGCGCGTGCTTTTAGCGACGATAAACCAGGTCAGTATTAGCAACAGACCTAAATCAAGCCCGATTGGCAGTAACACGCCATAGGCAGTAGCAACTGCTTTTCCCCCTTCGAATTGAAAAAAAATCGGGAACATGTGGCCAATACAGGCTGCTACGGCAACTACACCTAGCCACAGCGGATCTACACCTAAAAAATAAGCGCCCCATACCGGTAACGTGCCTTTTAATACATCGAATAGTAATACGGTTGCCGCTGTCGCTTTATTGCTGATGCGCAAGACATTGGTCGCACCTGGGTTTTTTGAGCCAGTTTCCCGAGGATCGGGTAAATTGAGTAGACGACAAATCAGTATGGCGCTAGAAATAGACCCTACTAAATAAGCAAAAATTACCATCGCAATAGTAATAAACATGTCGTCCTTTGGTGGTGTTTGATGATTGCCCGCTCATTCTAGCCGTTATTCCACTGGTTTTTCTAGACCTTGAAAGGTAAACTCGCGATTTAGTTTCACTTAAGTTTTAGTAAGCGCGTAACTTTTACTGCGCAGTCAAAGGAAATTGCTTTGGATAAAGTATTTATAAATGGCCTTAGCATTCAAACCACCATAGGTTTTTTTGAGTGGGAAAAGCAAATCAAGCAAACGCTGGTCATTGATGTAGAAATGGCATGGGACATTAAACCCGCTGCAGCTAATGACGAACTTGATAAAACCTTAGACTATGCTGACATTTCAGTTGCTATCGAAAAATTTGCCAATAATAATTCGGTAGACTTATTAGAAACTCTTGCTGAGCGTATGGCAGCGTTTTTAATGCAGCAATATCATATCCCTTGGCTTAAATTAACCATTGGCAAACCAGGCGCAGTGCATAATGCGGCAACGGTTGGCGTGCAAGTTGAACGTGGTCAATTGAGCTAATGGCGATTATCTATATATCGCTTGGTAGTAATATCGAGCGTGAAAAATATGTTATCAAAGGCTTAGACGATTTACAGGCAGCATTTGGCACATTGGAAGTTTCTTCATTGTATGCTTGTGAAGCGGTAGGTTTTGACGGACCCGAATTTTATAACTTAGTAGTTAAAGCCAATACGACAATGTCGTTAGATGAGGTTGCCAATTGTCTTCGTAATATTGAATATAGTAATGGTCGCAGTCCAACTTCCGTTAAATATAGCCCGCGGACATTGGATTTAGATTTACTACTGTTTGATGACGTTATCACCGATTCTCCCGCGCAAATTCCTCGTGATGAAATACTCACCAGTGCCTTCGTGCTTTGGCCACTAGCTGAAATTGCCCCCGAATTAATTCATCCCGTAACACAGCAAAGTTATCAAACATTATGGCAAGCGTTTGATAAATGCAGCCAAGTTATCAAACAGTTGCCATTAACCTGGCAGCCCAATTAGGAATATAACAATAGCGTTATGGATATTATCGACATTATTTTTCTCGCCCTAATTCAAGGGCTCACCGAGTTTTTACCTATATCAAGTTCTGCTCATTTAATATTGCCATCGCAATTGTTGGGTTGGCAGGATCAAGGCTTAGCTTTTGATGTTGCTGTTCATGTCGGTTCATTGTTAGCGGTGATGATTTATTTCCGTGAAGAAGTGGGTCGCATGTTTATGGCTTGGCTCAATACCTTTAAAGGTGAGCGCAGTAACTTTGATGGTAAGCTTGCTTGGTGGATATTCTTTGCCACTATTCCGGCGGGCTTGTTTGGCTTATTTGGTAAAGACTTTATTGAACATTACTCACGCTCTATTTTAGTGATAGCCGGCACAACGTTACTTTTTGGTGTTTTACTCGGTTTTGCTGATATTAAAGCTAAACAGAACGTTTCCATTGAAAAGCTTGGATTTAAGGGCGCAATGTATATTGGTTTAGCCCAAGCAATTGCCATTATTCCGGGAACGTCGCGTTCAGGTATCACCATGACCATGGGCTTAATGCTGGGCTTAAGCCGAGAAAATGCCGCGCGTTTTTCTTTCTTATTATCTATTCCTGCTATTGCCATGGCGGGAAGTTATCTGACCTTCAAGCTTATTAGTGAAGCAGCACAGGTTGACTGGCAAGCCATGGGCTTAGGTACTTTACTGTCTTTTATCAGCGCCTATGCCTGTATTCATTATTTTCTCATTCTAATTAACAAATTAGGCATGATGCCATTTGTGATTTATCGCTTAGCACTAGGCGTGGCGTTACTGCTATTTGCCTTTGCTTAACCGCGGTTAACTCTGAGTTTTCGGCAATGGTATCGCAACGGCAAAACAGCTCGCTGTAATGAAAAAGCTACAAAAAAGCACACTTTAACTTGAAGTTATCGTGTGCTTTTTTGTACCCAGACTTCTTCTAAGGTCAGCATCGGGTAAACTAAGGCGCATTATTTTAATGAAAAACAGGTGTACCCGTTATGGATTTATCCTTATCTGAAGAACAATTGATGATTCAGGATATGGCGAAAAAATTTGCAGATAGCGAATTAGCGCCAGTTGCTGCTGAATTAGATCTGCACAATAACCAAACTTTGTTTCAAGAGAATTTAGCTAAACTCGCAGAGCTAGGTTTTATGGGGTTAAATATTAAAGCTGAATACGGTGGAGTTGAAGCCGGAAGTGTCGCTTTTAGTTTAGCGATCACCGAAATCGCGCGTGCTTGTGCCTCAACAGCGGTAACCACTTCGGTAACTAATATGGTGGCTGAAGTCATTCAAGCCGTTGGTAATGAAGAGCAAAAACAACGTTATTTACCAAAAATCTGTAGTGGTGAATATTTAGCGGGCGCATTCTGCTTAACCGAACCGAGTGCAGGTTCAGATCCATCAAGCATGAAAACCACAGCCGTTAAAGATGGCGATAGTTATGTGCTAAATGGCAGTAAAATTTATATTACCAGCGGTACATTTGCTGGCGTGTTCGTGGTGTGGGCAGTCACTGACCCAGAAGCAAAACGCGGCAAAGGCATTTCTTGTTTTCTGGTTGAAGCAAATACACCAGGCATGACTATTGGAAAAAGCGAAGACAAAATGGGACAGAAAGCATCACCAACGAATGAGGTGCATTTTGATAACTGTCGTATTCCTGCCAGCGCATTAATGGGCGAAGAAAACAAAGGTTTTGCTGTAGCTGTCGGTGAACTTGCTGGTGGTCGCATTGGTATTGGCTCATTAGCGTTAGGTGTTGGTTTAGCGGCAATGGACTACGCGCGCCAATTTTTAACCGAGCGTAAACAGTTTGGTCAAGCACTCGCACAATTTCAGGGCTTACAGTGGAAATTGGCTGATCGCTACACTGATTTAGAAGCTGCACGTTTACTATTAATGCAAGCGGCTTATTTAAAAGAGCAAGGCTTACCATTTGCTCAAGCAGCGTCAATGGCAAAATTATTTTCTGCAGAAAAAGCTAATAAAGCCTGTTATGACGCACAGCAATTATTAGGTGGTGCGGGTTACATTAAGGAATACCCGCTAGAGCGCCTTGCTCGCGACGTGCGAATTACTACAATTTATGAAGGTACTAGCGAAATTCAAAAAGTGATTATTGCTAGAGAATTACTGAAATAGCACTAAACAGTGCTAAATAGTTTTAAAGAAAATGCATAAAAGTAATAACATCAGTTTCACTAGAGGTTGATGTTATTACTTTATTTAAATTGAGGTTATTTAGCGATTAAGTCGTTTGATTGCTTACACTTTGTTTGCGGCTGTAGTATTTCACAATGCCAACAATTGAGGCAGATATCCAAAAGATCTCAATTACAAAACTGGCCAAATTAAAATTCACACAAAGGCTTATTAGCAGCAATATTGCGCCAGTTAAGTTCAGTAAATTGTATTGAATACTCTTCGGATCTAATTTATCGAGTTGAATTAAGAAAAACGCTAGTACTACCAACGCTGTACCTAACATACCTATGATGTCGGCAATTAAAGAAATAGCCATATTTTGCTCCTAAAAAACTATTAATAGCTGGCGCGGTTCCTTGGAGACTTAACCAACCCAGCTATGCTGGTATCCTTTTGGCAGATCGGCGGCTATTTTATAATTAAATAAAAATTAATCAACTATCGACATTGGTGTACGACATCGATGCGCGACAGTGATGCGAAGAGTGAATAGTTAGTCATGTTTGAAATTAGCTAATTTCCGAATTGCTCTTGTTAATCAAGGAATTTGCCCCAACAATAGTTAGCAGCATCAATAATTGAGAGAAAATTGTGAATCAAAATACTATCGCCTTGACCATAGAAAACTTTCAACAAGTGGTATTAGAGCAATCTAAACAGCAGATGATTTTAGTGGCTTTTTGGGCCAACCAAATACCAGAAAGTGTCGAGTTACGTGATAAGTTATCGGCAAAAGTGGCCAGAGCGGGCGATGCAATATTATGTGCAACGGTTGATTGTGAAGCTCAGCAACAAATTGCTATGCAATTTGGTATTCAAGGGTTGCCAACAGCAGTATTAGTCAAAGATGGTCAGCCAATTGATGGGGTTTCAGGCCCTCAAACTGATGAAACCATCGCGCAGTTTCTTGATAAGCACTTACCCAAACCACAAGACGAGTTACTACAGCAAGCAAAAGCTGCTCTTGCGGCTAATGATATTAATCAGGCCTATACCGCGGCTAAACAAGCATATGACTTAGATGCAGAGCGTGCTGATATTAAATTAGTTTTCGCTGATGTCAGTATTTTGGCAGGCAAAGTGGAAGAAGCGAAAGCGCTACTTGATACCATTAAAATGATCGATCAAGACAGCTATTATCATGCGATTATTGCAAAGTTGGAGCTGGCCAGTGAAGCGGCAAACTCACCAGAAATTCAGGCGCTTGAACAGCAATTAGCACAAAATCCAGATGACGCTCAATTAATTCAACAATTAGCGGCACAATACAATCAGGTGAATCGTAATGAAGATGCGCTTATTTTGCTATTTCGTCGCGTGCAATCAGTAAGAGATGATGCTGAAACCAAGAAAATTTTATTAGATGTATTAAAGTCATTACCCGATGGCGATCCGCTAGCAACTAAATATCGTCGTAAGCTGTATACCTTAATGTATTAATTTATCTGCCAAGCGGGCAATTTACGTCAGTAAAAAGCCGCGTTATCTGTAATGATAATGCGGCTTTTTTTAGTTGGTTTGTTTTTGTATGATTGCTTAGATGAAACTACTTTAATCTATCAACAAAGTTTTTACGGAATTTTGCCAATTTAGGCGAAACAACTGCCTGACAGTATTGGTTTTCCGGGTTGGCATTAAAGTAGCCTTGGTGATATTGCTCACCACTGTAAAACGGCAATGCTTCTGTGACTTCGGTAACAATAGGCTCAGGCCAAACCTTATCTTGGGTTAATTCTGCAATAATGGCATTGGCAGTAGCCAGTTGCTCTTGATCATGACAAAAGATAGCTGAGCGATACTGACGGCCTATATCGTTACCTTGACGATTTAATTGTGTAGGATCGTGCAGGGTAAAAAATATTTCCAGAATTTCACGATAACTAATTTCATCAGCATTAAAGCTTAATTGTACAACTTCGGCATGATCAGTATCACCATCACAAACACGTTTGTAATTGGCATCAGCCTCTGTGCCGCCCATGTAGCCAGAAACTGCTGAGTTAATGCCTTTTAGTTGATTGTAGGCGGCTTCGATACACCAGAAACAGCCGCCTGCTAATGTTGCAATTTGTTGATTAGTTGCCACTATCTTTACCCTCATGTTTTCTATGACGTAAAGATACCTTTTGTTTATTTAGACGTCTAGATGTTTTTACATCTTTTTGTGGCATTCATTTGAACTAAGCTAAATTGTAAGCAATATGTTGATGAAAACGCACGATAACTTCGTCTTGCGCTTCTTCTAAATTAAGCTCATGCGACATCAGCTTGACCGCCATTTCAATTTGATTAAGGAATTTAGCATGAGCAGAATCGATTAGGTTATCTTTAGTGGCAACAAACACTAGCTGAATATTATCAACTAAGTGTTTAGCATCCCATTTACTCATTAAGCCACAAGGCGATTGTTCAGGGTTAAAACCTAGCATTTGCAGTTCGCCAATACGTGACACTGCTTCATAATCACTGTGACGGACAATGGGAATTAAGCCATTAGCGATTAGTGCGCCATTATTTAAATTAAAGCGCTTAGCCGCTTTACTAAAGGCATTGGTCACTAAGGTGTAAAAAGGGTTGTAAGGATCAACCGAGTGAGTATCAATGTCGGCCATATTGACTAAATGCGACTTCACAGGAATAGAAACTATGGCATAGGTCATTTGCCGTTGGTTTTCTGGCAATTCAACATTTTGGCTGGCATAGCGTACATTTATGGTGCGCATTTTGTGGGCTTTTGTTGCTTCACCTGTTTTTGCTCTTGCGAATAAATCGTAAGTTAAATGTTGGTGGTCGCGCATTCTAAAGCTTAGTTCACCAAAGCCTAATTTTGCTTGGTAATTGGCAAGTAATTGTCTAATTTTTTCATGAAAACTAGCGGCATTGATGCGAATTTTATTGCCTGTAGCGAGAAATAATAATTGAATTTTGTCGGCACGATAGCTGGCATCATAAAAAGGTTTCTGCAATGAATGGTAGCAGGGATTGTAGTAGAACAATATTTGCTGATTAGTTTGCCATTGATGCATTTCCTGCGAATAACGAACTCGCGCTAATTTATCGTTAGCGATAAATAAGCTGTTGCTGACTTCATATTTTTGACTAATTTCAAATAACGTTTCAGCAAAGTGACGATACAACACGCCGTAATCACAATTTTCACCGCTATTAGCATTATCAAAGCTATTGATAATGTGGTCGGTTAATGGGAACTCAGCCAAAATGTAGTGGTTATCTCTGGCATTGTTGGGAATGTAAACTTTGTGAGCAGCAGTGCGTTTGCGAATAATCGACATTTTAAATCCTTAATAGCAGTCATTCATTCTTAATTGCCAGCGAGTATAAGTTGCAAGTATGACGGTAATATTTCACTATGGGCTCGAAAATACGACGCCTAGCGCCCAGTGTTGGTCAATTCGCGGCTTGGCGTGGCTAATTGTTTGATCTTTATATGACAAACTGGTCGTCCAATGATATGACTAATGAAATGACTATAGTTGCATTGCAAAATTTGCTCGCAGCATCTTGCTGGTAAACACCAATGAAGCTATTGATAAAGTAATCGATGAAGTAAGTAAAAAATGTTAGTAAATGATCAACAAGTAATGGTGGAAGCCATTAATCAAGTGATGCCCTTTGGCAAGTACGCCGGTAGAAAGTTATTGCAGCTGCCAGAGCCGTATTTAGTATGGTTTAACAGTAATGGCTTTCCTGAAGGTAAATTAGGTCAGCAGTTAGCACTGGTATATGAAATTAAATTAAATGGTTTAGAATCGCTGCTAAAGCCACTGTTGAACGATGAGTGACCTTAGCGCTGAGTTGTGTTCGATTGTGATTAATCGCCTTCTAAGTCTAATGGGTCTGTAGGAGAATCATCATCACCGACTTCTACTTTATTGCGACCAAATAAGGTATGAAATTGTTTTGGCGTAAGTACCTTGTTTTGATATTTGCGCCAAGCTTTTTCAATTTTGCTTTCGGCTTCCATTTTGCCCTGACATACATCAACAAAACGTTGTTCTGCATCCGTTGTCGGTTCTTGAGAGCCATTTGCTAGTGCCTGTAAGACCACTCCATAGTTTTCTAAAATGTTCACTTCCAATAATGTAAAGTCACCACTGCGAGCCATGCCGCGCGGGTAATTTTTATCGTCGTAAAACTTTCTATTAGCCTTAAAGCTATCTTTTGGGATGTCGATTGTGTTCATAACATAACTCAAAAAATAAAAGTAAAGATTGCGATCGCTTTTATATCTCTAGTTTTTTTACTTGGCAATTTATTTTTATGAATTTTTTATCACAAAGTGATTGCAGTGGTTATAACAGCATTAAAATTTATTTTTCTAAAAAACAGATTGGGGCAAACATTTGGATCTATTAGCTGGGGCTAACTTTCTGTTTTAAAAGCTCTTTGCAAATAGGTAAGTTTTTCAGGGTGAGACTTAACTATTGTGATTACATTTAATGACATTTTAATGAACGAATTATTATTGCAATCACTGACAATTTGTTCTTAAATGAATTGTCGACTGAAGTTCAACGTCGGCCGCTTAATATCAAATAAATCACAATACTTTTAATAAGTTACGGAGATTGATCTATGAGAAGACAAAAAAGAGATCGTTTAGGTAGAGCGCATTCAAACGGCTATCAAGCCGGCTTAAGTGGTAAATCAAGAGATAACTGTCCATATCAAAATATCGACGCCAGATCCGAATGGCTCGGTGGTTGGCGAGAAGCGGTAAACGACCGTAATACCGGTCTATTTAAATAACACACATTTCCTAGCGTCATATAATTCTTACGCTAATAACTATAGGATTTAGAAAAAGCCCACGTTATGTGGTAATGCCGTTCACTTAAGGTGAGCGGCATTTCTTTTTATAGGGTACCGAGCGGGTCGTTTCTTCACACATCGAGGAAATATTCTTTGCCGCCGGGGCTCTAAGATAAGGCTTTCAGCCATACCGT